>JBMLOQ010000159.1:0-4009 GCA_049242885.1 Chitinophagaceae bacterium | reverse complement strand
TTAAAGCATAGAGGCCCAGATGCTGCTGCACATTATATTAATGAAACTGAAAACATTGCCCTTGCACATACTCGTTTAAGCATTATTGATTTATCAGACAAAGCCAATCAGCCTTTTAAATATTTGCATTATATTACTGTTTACAATGGAGAAATTTATAACTACTTAGAAATTAAGCACCTGCTTCAGCAAAAAGGATATGAATTTACAACACAAAGTGATACAGAAGTTTTAGTTGCTGCATTTAATTATTGGGGAAGTGAATGCTTACAATACTTTGATGGCATGTTTGCCTTTGTAATTTATAACACCAATAATCAAACCATTTTTGCAGCAAGAGATGCTTTTGGTGAAAAACCATTTTATTATAGTTTAAACAACAATCAACTTTTTTTTGCAAGCGAAATACAAACACTTTTTACATTAGGGGTTACAAAACAACATAATTTTAGTGAATGGATTAATTACTTATCACTTGGGCATACTAGCAACTGTAATAATACAAGTACAAGTTTTTATGAAAATATTTTGCACTTACCCCAAGGGCATTTTGTTGAGTTTAAAATACAGGATAAACTTGAATTTGCTCCCCAAAAATGGTATAATTTACAAAATACAAAAGTTGATTATCATCAGGTTGATGAACAATTTAAACAAATTTTTGAAACATCAATTTCAAATAAACTAATAACAGATGTGCCTTTAGCTACCAGTTTAAGTGGTGGTGTTGATAGTAGCTGTATTGTTGCTGCAATTAATAATTTACAACCCAATAGTCATTATAGTTTTAAAACTTTTACAGCCAGCTTTAATGGATTCGAGAAAGATGAAACCGTTTACAGCAAAGCCATTTGCGATAAGTTGGGCATAAAGCAAATTTTAATTCAACCAACCGAACAAGATTTAATTAAGGAGCTTCCTCTCATATTAAAACATCAGCAAGAACCTACCCAAAGTGCTAGTGTTTTTACACAATGGATGGTATATAAAACTGCTGCTGCTCATGGTATTAAAGTAATTATTGACGGACAAGGAGCTGATGAAATTTTAGGTGGCTATAGTAAACAAATGGAATGGTTTTTAATTTTTTTAAAACAAGAAAACTATGCTTTATTTACTGAATTAAAAAGCAAGTTACTTCAAAATGAATTTATTGGCAGATGGGGTAAAGAACAAAATGTAGCTGCATATTTTCCCACAATAATGCAAAAAATAGCCAATGCAAAAAATGCTTACAGTTCAAAAAACAATAGTTTTTTAGATAAAAATTTTGTTGATAGTCATTATAATAAAAGCTCTACACAAAAACCAATTATAGATAGCTTTAAATCTTTACTTCACTATCATACCAGCACATTTGGTTTGCCAAGTTTATTAAGATACGCTGATAGAAATGCCATGGCTTTTGGGCTAGAAGTAAGATTGCCTTTTTTAAGCAAAACGGTTGCTCCTTTTTTGTATCATTTACCCAACCATTACAAGGTACAAAATGGATTTACAAAGTATATTTTAAGAAATTATTTAGCCAATAACAATTTATTAAACATTGCTTGGCGTAAAGGCAAAATTGGCTTTGAGCCTCCACAAAAACAATGGATGCAAACTAAAGCAGTACAGCAAATGATTATGGATGCTAAGCAAGTTTTACTAAAAGAAAAAATAATAAACCATAAATATGCTTTACAGTCTGTAGTTCCTTCATCTGCTCATGACAAAAGCAATGTTGATTGGAGGGTTTTAAATATGGGTTTTTTATTAGGCACTTAGCTTTCTTAAACTTTTAAAGATTTAAGCAACCCAATTAACTATTTCACTTCTAAAACAGTAAAGCTTGTACCCTCTACAATTATATTATCTGCTATTAAAACAGGCTTGTTGTTTATTACGACTTTATACTTTTTTTCAACCCCAACTTCGATAGTTTTTTTAGAAGTATTAGTATTAATAATTACCAAAAAGGTTTTAACTCCATTAGTTGTAGTAAATGCTACAATGTTGTTTTTGTCTTGAATAAACTGCACATTTTTTTGTACCAAATTAGCATCTCCCAAAGCAAAAGCTTCGTTGTTCTTTTTTAAGTTAATTAATTGCTTAACCCATTGGTGCATGGTTGCATATTTTTCTAAGTTATCCCACTGCAAACCATTTATTTTATCTGGCTTGTTATAACTATTTTCTTCACCAAATTTTGTACGGCAAAACTCTTGCCCTGCTTGCATAAAACTTATTCCTTGGCTTAGCATTACTATCCCCATTGCAACTTTATACATTTCAACTTTTTCTTTTTCTGTTGCAGTAGGATTTGCTAAAACCAATCTATCCCATAAAGTATGATTATCGTGGCATTCGTTATAACTAACATGTTGTAAGGGTTCATTAGTGTAAGCTGCTTTGCTATAATTTACTTTTGAATAATCAATTTGAGGATGTTGTATGCCACCAACAATTCCAAACTTTATACTTTCTTCAACATTTTTTACACCAGCAATAAAACCATTTTCTGTATGGTTAAATACACTTCCTTTTATTGCATCACGGATGTCATCTGAAAAAACACCAACCCCATTTAATTGCTTTGCATTTGCCTTTAAGGCTCTTTTTGATTCTGGCAGAGGGCTTCCTCCAGAAGTCCAACCTTCTCCATACAAAATAATATTGGGTTTTATAGCACGTAAAGCTTTAGAAATTTCATTCATAGTTTCAATATCGTGTATAGCCATCAAATCAAACCTAAAACCATCTACATTATACCATTTTACCCAATGTGTTAAACTTTCTATCATAAATTTTCTAAACATAGGCTTGTCACTAGCAGTTTCGTTGCCACAGCCACTAGCATCACTTAAAGTTCCATTAGGATTTGTTCGATAATAATAGTTTGGACAAAGCTGATTAAAGTTACTTTCTTTAGTTAATCCAGTATGATTATACACCACATCCATAATTACTCCAATACCATTTTTATGAAACGCCTCAATCATACTTCGGCATTCTTTAATTCTTGTAATGGGATTAGTAGGATTTGTGCTATAGCTTCCTTCAGGAACATTATAATTTAAAGGATCATAGCCCCAGTTGTAGTTTGGCTTTTTGCTTGTTTCGTCGATTGAATTAAAGTCGAACATGGGCAATATTTGCACATGTGTAACACCTAAATTTTTTATATGGCTTAAAGCAACGGGTTTGTTGTGTTTGTTTACTAAATTGGTTTCGGTAAGTCCCAAAAACTTTCCTTTGTGTTTAGCGTTTGTATAAATAGTAGCATCTCTTACATGTAATTCATAAACAACTATAGCATTTTTTGTAGGAGCAATATTGTTTATAACAGGATTTGGAAACTGCTTTTCCCAATTAATTACCTGAGCTTTTTTACCATTTGCAGTAACGGCTGTGGCATAAATGTCAACAGTTTCATTAAGCCAAACTCCTTTATGTTTTACTTGGTAGGTGTAAAAAAAATTCTCAGCATTACCATCAAAGGTTGCTTGCCAAACACCATCATCCTTTTTCTCAAAGTTTAGGGTTAAGAACGAAGTTTTGTCGTTGGCAAGTTTGTACATTTTTACAATAGCTTCATCTGCCTCGGGGCTAAATAGTTTAAATGTAGTATAAGTTGGATTATAACTAAGCCACATGTTGGTTGTGGTTTGCGACAATGCAGTTTTCATAATAAAAAATGAAAAAAGAATTAAAACGTTTTTCTTGAACATAAAATAAAAGTATGTTTCAAAAGTAAAGAGATGCTATGGGTTTTCTTTAAAACGTTTAATTTCTTTAAAAAACAATTAACGTATTGCTTAATTTCTATCAAAAAAGCCTTTTTATTTTTATCAGCTTATAAATATTTATTTTTGAACGATTTCATCTCAAATACTTAAATATTTTATGCACAAGCAAACCCAACTAATTCGCACACAAACAGCCAAAACCAACGAAATGGAACATAGCACTCCATTGTTTTTATCGAGTAGTTTTACTTTTGATAGTGCCGAAGATATGCGTGCTGCAT
>JBMLOQ010000158.1:0-11913 GCA_049242885.1 Chitinophagaceae bacterium | reverse complement strand
TTTTTAAATATCTAACAGTTAAACAATCTTGATACGCTTGCCATTCATTATCTGTTATTTCTGGGAGTAAATTTTTAAAATAGTTATTTATTTGGGTGTACATTTTTTTATTTTTTACAAATTCTCCATTTCATCTCTTACAAACTCCATCAATGTTTTAATATAACTTGGAGACAAATCAAATTTTAATCCAGCTGCTTTATACAACTCTGGAAGTGTTTTTGTGCCACCTAAACTTAAAGCATTTATATAATTGTTAATTGCTTGTTCTGGGTTTTGCTTGTACTGCATCCATAAACCAATTGCCCCTAATTGAGCTATGCCATATTCTATATAGTAAAAAGGTACTTCAAATAAATGCAATTGACGTTGCCAGCCTGTTTTTCTATATTCCTCTAACCCTGTTATGTCAAGAGTTTCTGTTTTAAATTCATCAGCAATACTTAACCAACTATTTGTTCTTTCTTCTATGGTATGGTTAGGGTTTTCGTATACCCAATGTTGAAACTTATCAATAATTGCAATCCAAGGAAAAATAGTAATTACCCTTTCAAGTTGATGCTCTTTTGCACGACGTAAATCGGCTTCATTATCAAAAAATGGTTGCCAATGATTCATGCTAAATAGTTCCATTGCCATGCTAGCCACTTCTGCAATTTCCATTGGATATTCTTTAAAAGCACTCAACTCTAAATTATGGCTAAGAAAAGAGTGAATGGCATGGCCACCTTCGTGTACCATCGTTGTTACATCATCCATTTGTCCAGCAGCGTTCATAAAAATAAATGGAGCACCACTTTCTGTTAAAGGACAATTATAACCACCAGGAGCTTTGCCTTTTCTGCTTTCTAAATCAAAATGCTGTAGCTCGTTCATTTTTTGTAAGCAATTAGCAAAAAATGGATTTAATTGGTTAAAGCAGGCAACTGTTTTTTCATACAAATCTTTCCCTGTTGTAAAAGGCTTTAACGCCTCTGTTCCTTCAGGTTCAGCCTCTGTATCCCAGGGTTTTAATGTATTTAAACCAAGTTTTTGTTTTTTGTTTTGATAAATTTTTTCTACTAAAGGTATAATATGTTCTTTAACAGCATTATGGAAATTGTAACAGTCTTCTTTGGTATAATCAAATCTTCCCAACTCAACAAATTTATAATCTCTGTAATTTTCAAATCCAGCATTTACTGCTACTTGATGGCGTTTTGTAATAAGTTGGGTGTATAAATCGTGTAGTTTTTCTCTATCCAAAATTCTACGTTCATTAATTTTTTTGTAAACCGATTCTCTCAAGTTTCTATCATGGCTAAGCAAAAATTTACTAGCTTGTTGTAAAGTGTATTCTTGGTCATCAACTTCAATAGTCATTGCACCACTTAATGCACCAAATTGTTGTTGCATTACACTTAACTCTGCTTGTAAAGGAATGTTTTCTTCTCTAAATAAATCAATGCTTTTTTTAACACTTCTTAAATAAGTATGAAATTTTTCTTGGTCTAGTTCATTTAAAAATTCACAAGCCAAAAGTTTTTTATTTAAAGCATCGGCATAGGGTGTAAGTTTTGGCTGAATTTCCATGCAGAAATAAGTAAAAGCATCTTCAAGGGTTTTATCAGTGGTATCGCAAGTCATTTTTATTTGCCTCCAGCAAGCATCTTCACTAACTACTGCTTCCAACTCACTCATATCTTTTAGCCAATTTTCTAAATCTGCTTTGTTGGTAATTTTTCTTTCTAATAAATTTTTAAAAAAAGGCTCTAAGTTTTCCCAAGTTGTAATTGAAAAATCTTGTGGCACAAAATGGCGAGTAAGTTTTTGAATGTTTGCGTTTAACTGCATGTTAAAAATGTATTTTAAATTTTAGTTATTGTTTTTGCAAATGTAAGTATTGGTACTTTTTGTGAAGCAATAAAATTAGTTAATTGTTGATTACCAATTAGTTATACTTTTTTTTAAATTTTTTTAAAATTCTTGGGTTACTTTTTATGTAGTTGTGGTATAAATATAAAATTCACTAAAAAATTAAAATTTAAAAAATGAAAAAAGTATTCGCTCTATTAGCAATCGCTGGTTTTGTAGCTTGTAACAACGCTGAAAATGCAACAACTGGAACTGATACAACTGCAAAAGTTGATAGTCCTGCAGTAACTGTAGATACTCCTGCTGCTAAAGTTGATAGCCCTGCAGTTAAAGTTGATTCTCCAGCTGTAGCAAAATAGTATAAAATATTGATTTATAGCTTTATCGATTGGCTATAAATTGTACACCATTTTTTCATATGGCAAGCAATCGTTAGAGGCCGTTCTGTTTCTACAGAAGGGCTTTTTTATTTTGTAAATTTTTTGTAGCATTGTAATATGCAATTTATTAAACGATACAGAAAGCTACTTTTTTACCTATTAATTATTGCTTTAATTGTTTTATTTCAAAACAACCCTGTTTGGATAGAAACAATATATATTCCTTGGGTTTATAGCCCTTTTTCTGTTTTTTTAAGATATTTAACTTCATTTTGCTCGTTTAGTGTTGGAGATATTTTTTATGTAGTGTTTGGATTTTGGGTTTTATATAAAATTGTTCAACAATTTCGATACCTTAAACAAAATTTAAAAAGCAAACAACTTTTTTGGATTAAAACTATATATCCATTGCTATGCTTTTTTTGTAAAGCATTTGTGGTATTTAAGCTTTTTTGGGGTTTAAATTATAGCAGACAAGGTGTGGCAACTCAATTTAATTGTAAAAAAGAGGGTTATTGCAAAGAGCAATTAAACAGTTTTATTGATGATTTAGTTGAGCAAGCAAATTATACAAGGTCTCTAATATCCGATACTAGTTTGCCAAAAATAGAAGTTAAAACAAGCATTGATTTGGCAATAAAGGAATACCAGAGTATTTCAAAAAAAATTACTTTTTTGAAATATTTGCAGCCATCAGTTAAGCCAAGTTTATACAGTAAATTAGGAAATTATGTAGGCTTTGTAGGTTATTTTAATCCTTTTTCTGGAGAAGCACAGGTAAGAAATGATATTCCTGAAATACTCATTCCATTTATAGCAACACACGAAATTGCACACCAATTAGGCTATGCTAGCGAAAGTGAAGCTAGTTTTATTGGATATGTAGTATGTAATTCGTCAAAAAACAATTATGTAAAATACTCTTTGCAATTAGAACTGTTGGCTTTAGCGTTAAGCGAATTACCTATAAAATATTTAGAAGATGGTTGTGCTGAGCAAATAAGACCTAGGTTTTATCAAATAAATGATTGTTTAAGTAAACAAGTAAAAACCGATAGAAGATTAATTAGTTTATTTTTTGAGAGAAATAAAACTTCACTTTCAGAAGTATCGAACAATTTGTATGATAGTTATTTAAAATTGAATAGTCAATATACCGGAATTAATAGCTACAATGAAGTTTTGGATTGGGTAATTAGTTTTAAATAATTAAAATTTAATTAAAATATTCGTAGTTATGAATTTAGATGTGAATAAAGTAGTTACATTCGTAGAGTTTTAAACCTTAAAAATCTTAATATGCCACTAAAAACCAAATCCTTAAGGGAAATTGTAATGTTGCTTTGTTTTACATTCTTTTCCTTTTACTCATTTTCTCAAACATCAAGTTTTACTGTAAACGATTCTGCACAGTGTATTACAGGTAACAGTTACATTTTTTCAAACACTTCTACAGGTAGTGGCAACACATATTTGTGGAGTTTTGGAGATGGAACAACTTCTACCTCTACAAACCCTTCAAAAGTATATACTACAGCTGGTATATATAGTGTGGAACTAAAGGTTACAAATAGTGGTATTGACTATTACAGTAGCAAAACTATTGCAGTTGATCCAATGCCTGTAGCTAGTTTTTATAGCATAGCAAGCACTCAAAGTGGCGGTAGTTATACTTTTATTAGCACTTCTACAATAACTAGTGGTACTATGTCTTATTCTTGGAATTTTGGAGATGGTACAAGTTCCACACAGATTAACCCCACAAAAAATTATTTAGCCACAGGCACTTATGCTGTTACTTTAACTGTAACAAGTAATGGTGGTTGCGTAAGCACATCAACTCAAAATGTAAATGTTACTTTAGCTGGCCTTTTGGCTGCTTTTGATATTAGTTCACTTTCATCACAATGCTTATCGGGCAATAGTTTTACTTTTACTAATCAATCTTCAACTGGCGGTGGTATTACTTATTCTTGGAATTTTGGAGCAGGTGCAACACCAGCAACTTTCACAGGCAGTAATCCACCTAGTGTAACTTATAGTTCTGGTGGTGCAAAAACTGTAACTTTAACAGTAAATTCAACATCTCCTGTTGCTACAGCAGTTAGTACACAAACTGTAAATGTATATGCAAATCCTACTGCTTCATTCACCCATAGTAATGTTGCCAATGTTTTTACTTTTACATCAACTAGTGTAAATACAAGTAATGTATCTTGGTTATCAAATGGTAATAATATTGGAAGTGGAAATACTATAAACTATACTTACAATACACCAGGAGTTTATACCATAAAACTTGCTGCACAAAATGGCAATTGCTACGATACTGCTACACAAACAATTACAGCACCAGTGGCACCTCCACCAACAGCTGCACCTGTTGCTTCATTTAATGTAGTTTCTTCAAGTAGTCAATGTATTTCTGGGAATTCATTTACTTTTAACAATACCTCTTCTGGTGTTGGAAATACATATCAATGGAGTTTCCCAAGTGCAACACCAAGTAGTAGTAATTCATTAAATCCAGGAACAGTAGTGTTTAATGCTAGTGGTGTACATGTGGTTACGTTAACTGTTACAAATGCAGGAGGTACTTCTGCTGCAAACCAAGCAGTAACTGTAAGTGCAAAACCAACCGCAAGTTTTAGTTATAGTAACAATGGGGCTGATTATACTTTCTTTAATGGTTCATACATTTCTGCTGGCACAATTAGTAGTTATGAGTGGGCTGTTGACGGAACAAATTTTTCTAGTATTCAAAATCCTCCATTACAAACATTAACAGCAGGTACTAGAGTTGTAAGATTAATTGTTGTAAGTGACGCTGGTTGTAGAGATACAATTTCTCAAACAATAAATGTAACTGTAGTTGCTCCACCAGCAGGTGCTCCAGTTGCTTCATTCTCTTTTGCATCTGGCAATACACAATGTTTGAGTGGTAACAGCTTTACTTTTACAAATAGTTCTACAGGAACAGGAAATACTTATGCTTGGACATTTGCTGGAGGAACACCTGCAACAAGTACAAGTGCAAATCCAGGAACAGTAACATTTGCAACAGCTGGTTCACATTTGGTAACTTTAGTTGCCACTAATGTAAACGGCACAAGCACTTCAACTCAATATGCAGTAATTGCAAATCCAGTTGCTTCTTTTAATACATATACAAATACAAGTGCTGGAGATAGTTATACATTTATTAGCACTTCAACTGTACCAAGTGGTACAATGACTTATAGTTGGAATTTTGGAGATGGTTCTCCTGCTTCTAGCTTAGTAAATCCTACACACACTTATTCAACACCAGGAACATATACTGTTACATTAACTGTAACAGGTTCAAATGGTTGCCCAGCAACAACAACAACAGGTTCAGTTACTTATTGCCCAAAAGCAGTAGCAGCATTTAACGTATCTAGCTCAACCAGTCAATGTTTAACAGGTAATAGCTTTACATTTAATAATACTTCTAGTAATACTGCTGGAACACCTGCATCTGGAATGAGTTATTTATGGAAGTTTGGTGATGGTTCAACTTCAACATTACAAAATCCTCCTGCAAAATCTTATGCTGCTTGGGGCGATTATGATGTGCAATTATTTGCAACAGTTACATCTGGTGGATGTACACATACAGATTCTGTAAAAATATTTAAAGCAGTATCTGCTGAACCTATGCCAGTTGCTAGTTATAATTTATATTTAGATACTTATTTACAAGCAACAGCTTTATATAGTGATACAGTAAAAAGATGTTTTAGACCTGGTATGGACTTTGCTTATCATTCTTCTAGTACAGTTGCTCGCGGACAAATGGCTATTCGTAAATGGAGCTTTGAAACTGCAGCAATTAGATTTAGAGAAGGAGACAGTGTACATTATCATAACCCTCGTGTAATTTTTGATACAGCTGGAACGTATCATGTAAAACATACAATTACAACTGATAAAGGTTGTAAAGACAGTGTAATTCGTGTAGTACGTTTAAGTGACCCACGTGCTGTATTTACTGCTGATACAATTGTTGTTCCTGATGCTTATGCTGCTCCTCAGGTGGTTTTAACAAATAATTCTTATGATTATGGAGGATGGATTATGGGCTATAATTGGAACTTTGGGGGTCCAGGTGCTGCACCAACTTCTTCAACTGCACAAAATCCAGGAAATGTAACTTATACATGTGGTGGTACAAAAACATTAACATTAACTATAACAAGTGATGCAGGCTGTACTAATACTACTACAAGAAATGTAGTTATAAAAATTAAACCAAGAGCAGGCTTTACAATTGGTACACCAAACTATACACCACAAGTTTGGAGCAGACCTACTATTGCAATGACTAATACAACAAATAGTGTTGATGCTTGTGCTTCTTATGCCTATGCTTGGACATTCACAAATGCAACACCTGCAACTTCAAGTGCTGCTAATCCTAGTATAGTATTTAATGCAAGTGGAACACAAACTGTTGGATTATTAGTTACAAATACAAACGGTGGTAAAACTGATTATATTGAAAATACAGTTTTAGTTGCTATTCGCCCTAGAGCAAACTTTACTACAAGTGTTGCAGCTGCAACACCTAATGGTACTAGGTTAGTAACTTTAAATAATACCTCTTCAAGTTTAGATGCAAATCCTAGTGCTACTTTAGCATTACATACTTATAGTGTAAATTGGGGAGATGGTAGTCCAGTTCAAACTGGTACTGGTACTCCAACATTAACACATACTTATGCAGCAGGTGGTGTATATAGCGTAAGTTTAGATATGACAAATCCTGTTAGTGGGTTAAGTCATAATAGAACTGCAAATGTAACAGTGTACATTCAGCCTCAAGCTTCATTCACTACAAGTGCTGCAACATATAGTCCAGATGCTTTTGCACAACCAAGTTATGATTTTAATGCAAGTGCAAGCACTGTGAGTAATGATGCAAGTGGTAGTTTAAGTTATAGTTGGAATTTTGGAGCAGGAGCTTCACCAGCAACCTCAACAAGTGTAAGTCCAACTGGAGTAGTTTATGCAAGTTCTGGAACTAAAACGGTTACTTTAACAGTTACAAATACTAATGGTAATTTAACCAACGTTTCAACTCAAAATGTGGTAGTTGCTATAAAACCAAAAGCAGCATTTACAAGTGCTTTAGATTATAATGGTGATGTGTATAGCAACCCAAATGTTAATTTTACAAATACTAGTACAATTAATGATGGAAGTGCATCTTTAAGCTATAGTTGGAATTTTGGAGCAGGAGCTTCACCAGCAACTTCAACTAGTGCAACACCGCCAAGTGTTACATATAGTAGTGGTGGCTCAAAAACTATTACACTTACTGTAACCAACACATTTACAGGTGGTACCACAACAGATACTTATACAGATAATGTAAATGTAGTAATTACACCTAAGGCACGAATTTCTGTACAAAATACAGTTGTAGCTGTGCCTGCACCATTTGGCATAGGCGGTGCTGCTAATTATCAAAGTTATGTAGTATCTGCAATAAGTAATCCAGTGGTAGCACAGCAAAGTAGTGTTGCATCAGGTAGTATAGTAAGTTCATTAATTGAAATTGACTATACTCACATACCTTCAACTACTACAACAACAAATTGGGTTTCTCAAGTAGGTTCACCATATACTGATGTTAACTTTAGTATTGAAGATGCTATTAAAGCAGATTATAGTTTTACAATACGCTTATATGTAACTAATGATTTAGGAGTTACAGATGTAACTAGCATTACAATTGCTAATGGAGTTCAAACTGGTGGACACACTTATAGATTAGCAGGTAATGCACCAGCTGGTCCAATAAGAACACCTCAAGTAACTGTTCCTCCAATTACACGCAATACAAGAGGTACAGGAATAGTTGCTGCTTCGCCAGTAGTAAATAACCTTAAAGGTTTTGTAGTATATCCAAATCCTACAAAAAACAATGTTATGGTTACTTTTGAAACTGCTGCTTCTACAAAATCTGTTTCAATACAGTTAGTAGATTTAAGTGGTAAAGTAGTAAGAGTGCAGAAAGAACAAAATAATGCAAGCTCTAAAATTCAATCAACCATTAATGTAAGTAATTTGCCAAGTGGCACTTACAATGTTTTATTGATTGATGAAAAGGGTAACAAACTAGGCACAAGCAAGTTTGTAAAAGCAAATTAAAATTGTAAATAATTTGAAATTGACTAAAGAGGGTAGCAAATTTGCTATCCTCTTTTTTATTTATTTAAATGAACATAATATTATGAAATGTATATCGACACCTTGAGATTAAAAACAAAAAAGCCTCATCTTTTATGATGAAGCTTTTGTGATCCGGATTGGATTCGAACCAATGACCCACAGCTTAGAAGGCTGTTGCTCTATCCAACTGAGCTACCAGACCAATCTTGGGCTGCAAATAAAGCATTTTTTTTACTTATATCAAAGCTTTTTTATAAAATTATCTGATAAATAATTAAACAACAAGGCTTACTTATTTACTTTGCATCACACTAACGACTTTGCCAATGTTATCAAATAGCTTTATAATAGATAATAATGATATTACTATTCATCAAATAAAATCAATCCTCAAAATACCTCATGCAATTAATTTAAGTAATGAATCTATACTTCAAATAAAAAATTGCTTTGAATATCTTCAACATAAAACATCAAATTCAAATCACCTTTATTATGGCATAAATACAGGTTTTGGTTTTTTGCAAAATGTTGCTATAAGCCAGCATCAAACTCAAGCGTTACAGTATAATTTATTAATGAGCCATGCTTGTGGAATTGGTAGCGAAGTTCCTAGCGATATTGTAAAGTTAATGTTGTTGCTTAAAATAAAGTCGTTAAGCTACGGTTACAGTGGCGTACAATTGGCTACTGTTCAGCGTTTAATAGATTTGTATAATCATAATATTTTGCCAGTGGTGTACACACAAGGTTCTTTGGGTGCAAGTGGAGATTTATCTCCTTTAAGCCATTTGTGTTTGCCAATTATTGGCATGGGAGAAGTAAGATATGAAGGCGAAAAAATGGGGGTGGAGCAGCTTTATAAACAACTTAATTGGACCCCAATAGCTCTACAAAATAAAGAAGGACTAGCTCTTATAAATGGTACACAGTTTATGAGTGCTTATGGCATTTATTGTTTACAAAAATCTGAAAGATTATTGCATTGGGCAAATATTATTGCAGCTATTTCTTTGGATGCATTTAATGGGAGCATTGAACCTTTCCATCCATCAATTCATAAAATACGAAAACAAAAGGGACAAATAAAAGTTGCAGTAAAAATTTTGGAATTATTGAAAAATAGTTCAATAGCTAACCAAGCAAAAAATACTGTTCAAGATCCTTATTCTTTTCGATGTATCCCACAAGTTCATGGTGCTAGTTTAGATACTTATGAATTTGTTTTGAATACCTTTTTGAATGAAATTAATGCAGTAACAGATAATCCAAATATTTTTCCTGATGAAGATTTAATTGCAAGTGGGGGCAATTTTCATGGTCAGCCTTTAGCTTTAGGATTGGATTATTTAGCTATTGCTATGAGTGAAATAGCTAATATTAGCGAACGAAGAACCTATCAACTTATTAGTGGACAGCGAGAATTGCCTTTGTTTTTAATTCAAAACCCAGGTTTGCATAGTGGCTTTATGATTCCACAATATACTGCTGCAAGTATTGTAAGTCAAAATAAACAATTGTGCACCCCAGCTAGTGTAGATAGCATTAGTAGCAGTAATAATCAAGAAGACCATGTAAGTATGGGAGCCAATGCTGCTACAAAATGCTTGCAAGTAGTTGACAATGTAGAAAAAGTATTGGCTATAGAATTATTATGTGCAGTGCAAGCATTAACTTTTAGAAAACCACAACAAACAGCACCTTATTTACAAAAAATTGCAGATGATTTTCAGGCAATTATTCCTTTTAATAGTCAAGATAGAATTTTACACAACGATATAATGGCTTCGCTTAATTTTTTGCAAACCTATGAACCAATTTAATTATAAAATGTTTAACCTTTATATAGTTTTTTGGAAGAAAAAATGAGCTTTATTTGCCAAAATTTTCAACCTAACACCCGTTAGTAAATTATTATTTTAAATATGAATAACACAAAAATTGCAGTTGCCAAAGGAGATGGAATAGGTCCAGAAATTATGGACGCCGTATTAAGTATTTTTAAAGCAGCTAATGTGCCATTAGATTATGATGTGGTAGAAATGGGTAAATGGGTATTTGATAAAGGTTTTAGTAATGGAATGACTCCTGAAGCTCAGGCAACTATCGAAAATTTGGGTATTTTATTTAAAGGCCCTATGGAAACCCCAAAAGGTAAAGGGGTAAAAAGTGTAAACGTTACAGCTCGCAAAACATGGAATACTTATGCCAATAAAAGAGCTTTTCAAACTTTACATGGAGTAGATACTGTTTTTAGTAAAGCTGGAATACCAATAGATATTACCATTGTAAGAGAAAATATTGAAGATACTTATGGAGGGATAGAACACATGCTAACACACGATGTAGCTTTGTGTAGAAGATTTATTACTCGCCCTGGTAGCTACCAAGTAATTAAGTATGCTTTTGAAATGGCCAGAAAAAAAGGAGCAAAAAGAATTACTTGTGGTCACAAGAGCAACATCATGAAAATTACTGATGGCTTATTTTTAGAAGTATTTTATGAAGTTGCAAAAGAATATCCAGAGTTAAAAGCTGATGATGTAATTGTGGATGATTTATGTATGAAATTAGTTGTACGCCCTAATGAATTTGATGTAGTAGTGCTAACTAATTTGCAAGGCGACATTGTAAGCGATTTATGTGCTGGTTTAGTTGGTGGCTTAGGTTTTGCTCCAAGTGCTAATATTGGCGATCACATCTGTATTTTCGAAGCAGTGCATGGTACAGCACCAGACATTACTGGAAAAAATATTGCTAACCCTACTGCATTATTGCTTAGTGGTATTGCTATGCTTCGTCATTTAGGATTTATGGAGCAAGCTGCAATAATAGAAAATGCTTTGTTATTTACTTTAGAAAGTGGCGTGCATACGGGTGATTTTGGTGATAAATCAAAACCAAGTGTAAATACCACTGAATTTGCAAATTCCATTATTGGTAATTTAGGTAAGTTGCCAAATCATAACCCAAGACCAATAATTTCTAACTTTTATGTTACCCCTACACAATTTAAATTGAAAGAAAATCCAATGCTCGAAAGCAAAGAGATTTCTGAAGAAGTTATTGTAGGAGTAGATATGTTTTTAGAAAGTAATAAGCAACCTGCAGAAGTTGCAGAAAAGTGTTTAAAACATCTAGGAACTAAGTATAAACTTTCAACAATAAGCAATAGAGGAACTCAAGTATGGCCAAAAGGAAGTATTTATACCAACCTTATTAATCAATATAGATGTAGGTTTGAAAGTATTGATGAAGTTGGCTTAACACAGCAAGATATTATTGATTTACAGCAGATTTTAAGTGCCGATTTTAAAATTTGTAGTACAGAACTTCTCAATATGTGGGATGGTAAAAAGGGATATTCCTTAGCACAAGGACAATAAACTCAGTAACATAATTAAAAAAGCCTTCGATTTAAATATCGAAGGCTTTTTTGTTTTCAGTTTATTTCGAAAAAAATTATTGTTTCAACTTTGCT
>JBMLOQ010000157.1:0-25918 GCA_049242885.1 Chitinophagaceae bacterium | reverse complement strand
ATTCCTTAAAACCAATCCTCATTTTGGTATTTTTCCTATTTATGGAATTTTATAAAATATCCAAATATTTCAACTTATTGATTTTCAATTATTTATGTTTTGGCACAATAGATGAAAAGTAGTTAGAAATAAATAATTATGAATAATAACAACTCCTTTTCAACTTGTATTGTAGATGATGATCCTATTTGGACGAACATGCTATCCCAATCTCTAAACAATGTGGGTTTACAAAATATTACTAGTTTTAGTTGTGGCATCGACTTTTTGCAGCAAAAAAATCATTGCCCAAAAGTTATATTCCTAGATTTTCAGATGGAAAAAATGAATGGAATTGAAGTTTTACAACACATTAAATCAACAAATCCAGAAACTGAAGTTGTTTTTTGTACGAGTATTGAAGATTTAAGTGTGGCCATTTCGGCTTTGAACTATGGCTCAAAAGATTTTTTGCTAAAATCAAACGTAAATCAAAATCTAGTAACTTCAGTTTTAAATCAAGTTTTTCCTAATTTAATACAAAACGTTAAAGCTAATTAATAATGCCATTTACTTTTGCTCATCCAGCTATCATACTTCCATTGTCAAAAAACAAAAAACTACCACTTAGTGCACTAATTATTGGCAGCTTGATACCTGATTTTGAGTTTTATTTTCAACTAAGAGAAGTAGAACAAATTGGACATGATACAATAGGTATAATTTTATTTGATATCCCTGCTGGTTTTTTAATGTTGTTTATATACCATCACTATATCAGAATTTACTTAAGAACAATTTTACCAGATGTAGTTTTATACAAATGCAATACACTTGTATATAATTTTAAATCCAATCAAAAAAACTTATTTAGTTTAAACAACCTTTTGGCTCTTTTAATAGGGATAACTTCACATTTATTTTTGGATTTATTTACCCATCATTATAGCTTTTTAATAACTTACGTACCACAACTTAAAGAAACTATTGGTTTTTTTAATTACTCCATGCCATTGTTCCAAGTAAATCAAATTTTACTAAGCATTGTAGGCTTGTTTATTGTCTTTTTCTTTTACCTTAAAATCCCTTCCACCGCTTCTACAAACCATGAATTTAATTTAAACAATATTTTATCGTTCCTTTTTTTGGCGACTCTAATTTTAGCGGTTAGACTAATTTTTTTTAGCAGCTATAATAGTTTTTGGAGTATAGTAGTGGCTGTTGTTGGTGCATGTTTATATAGTTTAATCATAAATTCTATGTTATATTACTTTAAAAAAAATAAAAGTAAACGAAACAATGTAGCAGCCCAATAAAGTTCTTTACTACAACAATTTTACTTCTTAAAATTGTTTACATTAATCAACCTAATTTTACTTTATGAAGAAAATACTTAGCTACTTCCTTTTTTTAATTTTACTTAATAATTGTATATTTTCTCAAACTACAGAAAGTAAAATTATTAGTGATTCACAAAG
Source organism: Chitinophagaceae bacterium (assembly GCA_049242885.1). Lineage (GTDB taxonomy): Bacteria > Bacteroidota > Bacteroidia > Chitinophagales > Chitinophagaceae > CAIVPM01. Next base: position 24,461 of record JBMLOQ010000157.1, on the reverse strand, counting down.
AGAAATTTATATTCAAAAAGCTAATAAACTAAGAGCCAATGAAGATTTTTTACAAGCCTCCTATTATTTAGATTCAATACTAATATACAATCAAAAAGATGCACCCATTTTACTGTATAAAGGCGACTTAATGCTACAAGCAAAACTATTTGCAAAAGCAGCTGAAGTGTACAAAAAAATTATTCCACTGCAGTATGAAAAAACTATTGTAAAAATAAATTTATCCTATGCACTATTTATGAGTCATAAAACCGTAAATGCTCTAAAATACGCTAAAGATGCTTGGAATAATGATAATACCAATACAAACGCTATTGTAAATTATTTTAATGCTTTGCTATGGAATATTAAAACTAAAGAAGCAGAAACTTTTTTAAACATTCAAAAACAAAACTTACAAAAACACCAAACATTTATTTTAAAAGCTAGATTATTTACAACAAAAGGGAACTTTAGAAAAGGTTTAATGTATTATGACAGTGCAGTTAATGCCAACGATTCCAAATTTTATGTACAAGAGTTTGCCGAAGTTTTAATAGGAAAAAAAGAATATAAAAAAGCAAGTATCATTATTGAAAATAACAAATCCAAATTTCTGGCAAGTGAGTACAATAATTTAATTTTGAAATTAAATACTGGCAAAGATCAATATACAGGAACAGAATTTTCTTATTTTACAGATGTTGCACAAAACATTCGTTTTGAAAATAAGTATTGGTGGCAACAAGCTGCTGAAAAAAAATATCAGTTAAACATTGCAGCAGGTTTTGGTAGCATAAAATCTGCAAATAATTTACAATCAAATACACAATTTTCACAAGTTCAAGTAAATGAAAATTGGAGTTCAGTTTTAAAAGGTGAATCCAAAATAAATATTCAAAAAATAACATCAAATACAGAAAACAGTTTTATAGCCTTAACAGCTCAGCAAACCATAAAGTATCAACCCAACGATAGGCAAATGATTGGTTTGTATGTTAAAAGAGAATTGTTGAATTTTACATCTTCCTTACTCGACCAAAGAATTACAAGTACTGGGTATGGATACATTACACATCTTATGCTAAACGACAAACTAGGATTTTTTAGCGAAGGAAATTTTACTAATATTTCAGACAATAATAATAGAATGCAGTTTTTTGGTTCGCTTTATAAATTGTTTAGAACAGAACCAACTTTAAAAACAGGACTAAACTTTACAGCACTACATTTTAGCGACAGCTCCATAAAAAATTACTTTTCACCAAATCAATATTTACATACCGAATTATTTGTTGATTTTAGCACTCCATTACCCCAAATAAACAACTTCTTTTTGCAACTGCAAGCAGCAACAGGGTTTCAAAAAATTGAAGTTGGAAACTGGGAAGCAGCTTCACGTTTTCAAGCAGAAATTGGTTATAGAAAAAATAGATTTGAAACAGTTGGTAAATTTCAAACAAGCAATGTTTCGAGCAATAATGGTACTGGATATTCTTTTTACTGGTACACATTAAACTTGCGATACAAATTATAACAATTTAACTACTTTAAAAACTTAAGCAAGAGTATTACTTAATTTAAAAAGCTAAATTGTTTAAGTGCTACTCAATATTAAACTAAAGAAAGGAAAACATTTAAAGCCAAGCATAAAGCCTATCTGATGCAAAAACTATAGCTTTTTGAGATAAAAAGTTAAAACAAAACAAAATAACTAAAGTTGAAAAAATACAAAATCTAAACACTTTAAAAACATTATACACTCGCTTTAAACGAATAATATTTTTGCAAAAAATAATTAAGTGTTAGCATGAATATTGCTGTAGCAATATAAGCCACAATTGGATTTATAGATAGAAAAAAAATCAAGCTTTTAGTAATTAAATATCCATTCACTTGTCCTTGCAAAGCAACTAAAACATATTTTTTAAATTGACTACTTTTAATCGTTTGAGAAGTTTTTACTTGACTAAATGCAAAGTTTCTGCTAAACCAAAATCCTGTAAAAATTGTAACTGAAAATGACAAAAAAGTTGCCAATTCAATTGCAAAAATATTATCACTTAAAATATTTATAAACATAGCAAATAAGCCCATGTTTATAGCAGTATTTATAGCCCCTGTAACAAGATATAAATAAACTTGATAAGGAAATAGTTTTTTAAAAATTGGGTAGCCAATATTAAAAAGACGATAAAGCAATTTCACCAGCATAATGTTGATTTGATTTGTATTTATTGATTATTTTATTTGCTTGCAGAATATATTTATCAGCAAGTAAAGTCATAGGCAAACCTTTTGCCGCTTCAAAATTTGTGTCTTCAATTTTTTTACGCTCTGTTGGGTTGTCGATTAAACCACTTATTGCTTCTGCCAAACTATTGGCATCATTTGTTTTAAAATAAGCACCAGCATAGCCCTCTTCTTCTACTACTCTTTCTAAATCATCAATTTTTGGAAGCACACAAGCTCTTGCGTATCCACCTGCCTGGTGCAAAATTCCAGAACTTCCAGTGGTGGTTGTGTAAGGAAAAACAACAAAAGTACTTTTCTTAAAAACTTGCTCTACATCTTCTTCTGCCACATATCCTGTAAAATCAATATTTGATAAGTGTTTATATTTTTCTTTAACACTATTTAAATAGTTGGTAACATTTGGATTATCTGTACCAGCAATTGTAGATGTAAACTTTAGATTAGGATATTTTTTCTCTAAAATTTCCATTGCGTCTATCATTACCTCAACCTTTTTATAAGTACCAAATTTACCAAAAGCCATAAGGTTAATTTTAGTTAAGTTATCTGGCAAAAATTCTCGTTCAGGCAATTCAAAATTTCCGTGGGGCAAAAGAGTTACATTGTTTGCTTTATACTTTTTTTCAATAATATCAACATATTTTGAAATGGTTAGTCCAACCACATCTGCTTTAAGAATTAGTTTTGTTAGTTGCTTGCCAATCCATAAAAACATTTTTTGTTTAAGGGGATTATTAGCCATGCCAATAGTATCTAACTTAACTGTTTCTGTAATGTTGTGTAGCAATACAATACTTGGCACAGAAAGTAACTTACACATTAGAGGAGTAAGCAAGCCCAATGCAGCAGGAACTTTTGATTTACCAAAACTCATAAACTGCAAATTCATAATTACAACATCTGGTTGCAATTTTTTTAAAGTTTTAGCTATTTTTATAAAACTGAAATTACTATTAAAGTTCCAGCAAGGCACAATGTCAATTCCTTCTTTGCTATACTTAAAATAATCTTCGTTGTTTTCTAAATTATTGGTAAGTACATAAATTTTTTGTACAGAAGGTTTTCCAATAAAACTATTTATTAAATGATACCCATATTCGTTTAAAGTAACTTCACTTGGTGGGTATGGTGATATAAATGCAATTTTCATTTTAATACTTTGGCACAAATAATCAAAGGTTGAACCAAAATTTAAACAATTGAATATCAGCTATTTACAAAAATTAAAATATACTAAATTTTCCATTTTATAGAATTTTTACAATATAAGGACATGATTTAATTGCCCAGTTGCCTTAATCCCTCAATTCTCCAATGATCTCCTTGAAATAATAGAGCAATGGCAAAATGCCCAACTTGTGTATCAATTACTTTGTTGTTATACTTAGTTTTTAGCACAACGCCACTATCTATAATATTACAAACCAACCCATCAAAACTCCAATTAATCAACTTCACATTATGAACAGAATCAATTCTTTGCAATCCAGTTTTCAAAGGAGCTTTATATTCATTAGCTACTAGCTTAAACCAATTTTGAGTGTAATATTCTTTTCCTTTTAAAATATCTCCAGAATTGTACATATAATTTAAATGAGCCCAAATGGCATTATAATCCTTCTCAAATGCAATTAATTGCTCTTTACTTGGCTTGTAAAATGATTGTACTGCTATATTTATTTTTGTTTGATGGTTATTAGCTATGTCATCCACTTTTAAAAATACAGGCTTCTCTACATGAGATATTTTTAAACGGGTTTGGAGAAACAAAACCATTAACCCCAACAATATTAATACCATTAAAATGTATTTCATCTTAGAGTTATATTACTTGAATAAATGTTATTACTATAGGCTTTTAGTGTAAAACCTTTGAAAACAGTAATAGGTAATTTAATAGAGGCTACTCCATTTATTGTAGGTGCATAGGCTTTAGATATTTTATTCAATAAAACTGATTCGAAACAAATTTTTGTGCCATTAGCTACAATATTATTATGCTTATCTTTTAGCAAACTTGTGCTTACAACAAAGTTGTTGTTTTGTGTATCTTTTTTAAAGAAAACATCAATATTTTTTATAGATCCTGGCTGAACATAATATGCAGTAAGATTATCATTTTCAATAGCATTTGTTGTTTTAACAATTGGCTCAAGTAATACTTGCTCTTGGTTGAATATTTTGCTGTTTTTTACTTTAAGATTTTGAGCTTCATCAATTACATAATAAATTTTATCGTGATGCAAACTAGAATCGGGATTTACAGTTTTAGGAGAGCGATAATCTTTAAGATATTGAACAAGACTGCTCTTATTATGCAAATAATAATCATAGCAAAAGCAAGTATCATTAGCAGATAAACAAACCTTTACACTACCCTCAAGATTTGGTTTACTTGTTTTGTACCATACTTTTAATTGGTTACTATCATATTTAGTGTTCAATTCTATTGGTTGATTAAAAGTGTATAAATGAGCCTTCCAGTTTTTATGATTTGTTTTAAACCACAAATTAATATCTTGTACATAAATGGTATCTTCTTGTGAAAGTGGCATTGGCATGCTCAACTTGTTTTTGCTACAAGAAACTAAAAAACCAACTATCAATATCCATGCAAACAGTCTCATCATTGTAAATATATTTCTTGCGATATAAAACAATGTGGCAATAAATTAATGGCATTACTTGGCTCAACACTTTTTTTAGCATTTTCAATTGCAATACTTCTTAATTGGCCATTAATAAACAAGGTGGTAGGAATATTCATTTTTACAACCTTTTGTGCAACAGAAGGCATTGAAAAACTAAATTTTTCACTCAAGCCACTTCTTATGCTATTAGTATGAGTTACTGTTTCAACTTGTACAATTGTACCATCGGTATTTTTTTCTGCCAATAAAACCCCAGGTACATTTATTTCAGTAGTAAGCTCATTATACATAGAACATTCAACATTAATTTTACCTTTTTGGATTGATGACGAAAACAATAAACTTCCTCCATGATAATAACCACGCTCAGAAACATCAGTTTCAGTAATTATATCAACTTTTAAAATATTTTTAATATCCGATGAATTTAAACCCTCTAAATCAACTTGAAAAAAAGTAGATTCTTTTGGAGAAAGATTATAGTAAGTTTTTGTAGTTGGATAGAAAATTTTACTTGTGCTATCATTAAAAAACACTTTTGCACTTGTTGCAATACTAATGGCAATATCATCTGCATTAAGCAACTCTCCTGTTATATAATATTTGCTTTGGTTGCATAAAATATTAACTTGCTTATACGCAGCAAATGGCTTTTTTATTCTATCATCTTTTATTGTAGGAAAACTACTTATAAATCGTTTGCCTTGTTTTTTAAAGATATTGTAGGTATAATCTCTTACTTGCTCCTGTGGTATTTCAGTGCTAAATGGTTTGGGCAAAATATACCATTTGCTATCTTGTTTTTCTAAATTAAAAGTATCTATTACATTTCTAAAACCCAAAGCAGTTTTCCATCTTGTAAAAACTTTAACGCTTGCAATATTTTCATTTTCGTTAATTGGATTAGTATGTATGCTATCAAGCTTTGCATAAGATGGTAAAAGACCTCCATCTTTAACAGATTTTTCTAATAAATATTGATCTAAAGGATAAGTAGGTGATTTTTTAAAAAAACCATGTGCTTTTTCAAACTCCTGAAAATCTAAATGATTATAAAAACTTATGATAGTTGTTGAAGGATTCTTTTGTTCTCTAACTAGCAATAACTCATATAATCTATACACTAAAAAAGTACTAAAAAACACAAGTGGCAAAGCAGATGAAAGGTAAATCACCTTAATTGGATAGTTTATTTCTTGGTTTTCTATTCCGTCTTCATTGCTATATTTTTTAAGCTTAACCAAATAGAATATAGTTAACAAAATGGCAAAAGCTAAGGATGCCATTGGAAGAACTCCCCATAGTATTTTTAAATCATTACTTAAATATTTTGGGGTTATTGGTTGTATGGTTGAAATATTACTTTTTTCCCAAACCATAATACCATTTTCAAGCCTTATTGTTCTACTCCAACCTGTGTAAAACAATAAGGGATCATAATACCTATCATTATTAAAAACATACTTTAAATTATATTTTTCAGCTTTAGTTAAAAAGTCGTTTAAAGAAGCTAAACCCTCTTGTCCATTAAATTTTGCATTCTCTAAACGTTCAATAGGCCTTGTAGTTAATTCTGGCAAACGCCTTGCACTGTGGTAATTTCCATCTACACTTGCAGCTAAAGAATTGGCACTTAACCAAGCCATTTGGTCTCCAAAACCTAAAGTTAAAAACCTCCATCTAAGATGTTCATCTCTATTTAAAAAATTTACAATTGGTTTTATATCAATTTCTTTAGGCTGTAAGGGCCTAAAACTTGCCAAATGAAAAATAAATAATGTAAAAAGTAAATATGCAAAAGCACTCATACCGGCAAGTGTAAAGTGACCTGAAGCTTTAATTTTTTTTATCCAAAAATCTTTTACAGTTCCATTTAAAAATGAAAAAATGAAGTTAGCAATAAATGGAATAGCAATAATGGATGCCCAAAATCCAAATCTATCTAGTGTTAAAATATTAAAAGCATTTGACCCTAAAAGCAATTTTGGAAAAGGCGTTGTGCCTCCACTTCCCAAAATAATACAAATCAAAAAAGAAATGGTCCATCCCCAAAATCTTTTATACTTTGTTATGGCAAAAAATATTGCAGGAAATAAAGCAAAAATTAAATAAAGTGGAATTACAAAAAATATCAACCCACTAGAAGTATTTTTCAAAAAATTATCTCTGGAGCCATGTGGTATTGAAACTTGATTTATGGGATCTGATTTACTCCAATGCCAATAAGGATAAATTAATCCTATGGCCAAAAAAATCACAAGCACAATAAAAACAATTAATTGTTTATGCTTTACAAAAGCTTGTTTAATAATATTCCAACATAAATAGAAAAAATTGGATGTTTTTAAAGATTCTTTTGGCATCGTATCTACCAAAGCCATAAAAATGGTTGGAGCAATAAAAAAAACCATTCCAAAGATGGCTGTAACATGATGAGAGCAAATAACAACACTAAGAAAACTTAGTGCCATTAATAAATAAGTTGTTTTTTTAAATACAATATAATTGTACAAAAATGGCAACGCATTTAAAAGAAAAGCAATACCTGTTAATGTAGGCATTTGCCCATATACATGCAATGTTTCTATTAATGATGATAGTAAAACCGCAACAATTGAAGCTACTCCAGCAACAGATTTATTGAAAAACAATTTAGAAAATCTATAAACACCAATTACCAGTACATTAAAAACAAAAATTGCATAAATACAAAAAGCAATCTTTAATGGAAACAATTTGCCAATACTTGCAATTGCTTGATGCACTAATGGTGGATAGCTTGTAGTTACAAAACCAGTGTACCATCTATACTCCCATGGTTCAAACCAAAATCGTTTGTAGTGATCGGCAAAGAAAATATGTACAAAAGCATCATAGGTTTGTGGCAAAGTAAAATATATAACAATACCATGTGTTATAAACACCAACGACAAAGCAACCAATAATAATTTTTTACCATTACTATTAAAACTATTATTACTATTTGAAAGGGTAAATTGCACTCGATAAATATATAGCTTGTTTACAAATTACAAAAAAGCCACCAAAAATGAAATACAAATTTGGCGGCTACGGTTTAAAATAGGCAATTTTTTATTTAGCAACACTAATCTTAGTTATTGCTTTATCACCAGCACTAGAATTAAAGCTTACTATATACACTCCCTTATTAAAACTTTGAGTATTGAGGTTGTAACTGTTATTTTCTAACTTTATATTTTTTGCAAAAACTAGTTTTCCTGCAACATCACTAATACTTAGTAATCCTTCAGAAGCACTAGCTTTAAAGTTTAGCGTAGTAAATGTTGTGCATGGGTTAGGAAATGCTGAAACTCCTAAATTGTTTTGCTGGATTATTGAGGCATTGTTGTTGAAATTAAAATTCTTTATTGCAACCTTAAAGTTTTGAAAGTTATCGTAGTTACCTTTAACTGAAAATACTACAGATTTAACTTCACTCAAATTTAACTTGTTACCATCTTCATCTACTAATAAGCTTAAATCAATATTATAAATTTTACTGCTGTTAATTGACTTTATTGTATAACGTTTTCTTTTATTCCAGTTGAGCAAAGTGTTTTCTACAACTATCAATTCAATATCTTGATTTGCTTCAAGCTCAAACGAAATATTTTTATAAGCCGATAAATTTGCTGAGCTATTTCCTGGCTTTATGCTTCTTACAATATTTAAAGTACCTTTATTTAGTCCACTAACTAAAATGTTTCTTTCAATTTGAAATAAGTTTGATGAAGGAACAACAATTTCTGTTGCGAATGATTTGAACTCAATATTATTTGAATAAGAATTATCATAATCTAAAGCCCAAGCACCATCAGCTAAATATAAATTATCTGTTTGTGCAACTCCATTTTGAGCAATACTTACACCAGCATCAAAAATGCCACCAATATTTACTTCTACTGCTTCTTCTTGCTTTCCCAATAAAGGAATTGTAACATTGTAATTATTTAAAACATCTGTTTCTGTGCGTCTGTAGTTTGATTGTAAATTCATTTCTTTTACACCAGTTTTATTAATCACCGTTAAAAAATACTTTCCACTTTTGTATTCCCCTTTTTTAATAAATAGTTTGGGCAAAACTGTTGCACTATTATTGGCTGTAACTGTTTTTTGCAATTTTAATTTAGCAATAATGTTGTTGGCAGTATTATAAATTTGTGCAATTGAACTTCCCCAAATTTGAAAATTTAAATACTCACCAGTAGGGTATTGATCAATATTCCAAATACTATAGATAGAAAATGCTGAATCTGAAATTTTTGCAGAAAATGTGAGTGCATACTCCACTTCCCCATTTGCTCTTTTTAAAGTTGTATTTATAAGTTTAAACTCATCCAAATCCATTAACCTTACATCAATTAAGGTAGAGCCATTTAGTCTATCACAGATATACTTTGAATGGTCGTAAACAGAATTTTGGGTATGAGTAATTAGGGCTGCATTTACTCTTTTACTTGTTAAATAATAATCTAAAGCATAAATATCTTTTGCATTGGTTATACTTATTAAATCTGCAGGTGTTGAAACATAAGCTTCTTCTGTTCCATATAACCCAGTAGTTGGCAAATAGTCTTTTAAAGCCCCTGTAAAACCATCTACATTTAAATTATCAATTTTCTTTTGGTAGTTTTTAAGCGACAATTTATTTGTGCTATTTAACTGCCTTTTAAACATTTGTGTAGCAATTTTATTAGCCAATCTTCCGTTGCTTTCTAATCCACCATCATTTCCTGAACTTACAGCTGTAAATGATGTATCAATAGGAGCAATATTTTCTGAAATAATTGCTTTATAAGGACTAGCTGTAATATAAAACAGTGCATCATTAAAATCATTGTCACAACCAGCATTATCCCTTCTAATATCTTCAAATCCTAAGATAATTCTATTATTTTCTGGGTCTGCCAAAAGAGCATTATGTTGTTTGCGAGCAGGATTAGCTCCTGGATTAAAGTTTGAATTTGAATATAATTTCCAATTTCCATTAGTAACTACACCACTTTTCCAACCATCTGCAATTAAAATAAAACCAATACCTGTATTTGGAGAAAAATTACCCAATTTAACTTTGTTTCCAGCTACTAAACTTCCTCCAAAACCTACTTTAGATACATTAGGGAATATAATAGTTATATTATCATCGCTTGGTGCTTTTGTTAATGGATTATTTAAATTATAAGTATAAAATCCTAACACATTTTTATATCCAGCTCCTTCATCTACAAAAGTTATCCAAACTTCAGCAGAATCTTTGAGTAAAATATCTGATGAATACCCACTATAAATATACTGAGGATTATAAATAGGCACAGGTTTGCTCTCGGGCAATGCCATTTGTATTAAGTTTAATGTAGCAGTTGTTACTACATCATTTTCTGCTAAATAATTTGGTTTACCATCATTTGTGTAGGTTCCAAAATATCTAAATTGAGCCATTGTTGTGATTGCTATTACTATCATTACAATCATTAAAAATATTTTTTTCATAATTTTAATTTTAAAGAGTTTAACCTAATTTGTTTTTGCTTTTAAGCTAGTTTATAATGGTAGAATAAGTGGCTTAGTTGTAAGGGAATTTTAAGCGTATGTTTTAATGTTAATTTAGAACCACCAACTTCTGTCCAGTTCATTAATGGGTATTCCAAAACTCCATTTTGCAAAGTTGTTTTTCCAAATTTTTGCTGTAATCTCAAAAAGATTTCTACATCAAATAACCAAGGAGATAAAAATGGTTTATCAAATAAAAATGGAACTAAATTTCTGTCGAACATTTTGGCCCCACATTGTGTATCTTGAAAAGGTGTTTTTAAAATAAATCGTATTGCCCTTTTTATTATTTTACTAAAAAAAGAACGATTATCATCTCGTTGAATATTTGCTCCAAGGCGAACTATTCGGCTACCAACGATTGCTCCAAATTGAGAAAGATTTTCTTTGTACTTTGCCATTTGCAAAAACTCATTTGGGCAGGTAGCTAAATCTGCATCCAAAAATCCTATTTGCTTTACACTATAATTTTGATGTACATGCAACATGCCATTTCTTACTGCCTCAGCTTTTCCCCCATTTTTTGGCATATCATAAACAATTACATTTTCTGCTGCTGTATTTGCTAATTGGTTTATAACATCTAACGTATTATCTTTACTTCCATCATTTACAAAACATAACAATACGTTTTTATTATTGGTGGCGAATTCTAAAAAAGAATGATAAGGAAGTCTTTTTTCTTCGTTATAACAAGGAATTACAAAGGCACAGTTAAAGTTTATATTATACGAGTTCATTTACTATTATTTGATATCCCATTTGTAATTTCTGTGCCAAAATCACAAACAATTGATTATCAATTAATTAAAAAATAAACAAAACAGGATAAATTCCACATTTAGGAATTTTTCTATTTAATGTATTATTTCTTATTTACAAACCATTCTATTTTCTGTTTTTTTTAAATTGCTTTTTTAAATTTCGTAATTAATCCAAAAAACATAGATTTTTGCACCCAATTTTTAAATTGTTATTATGAAAAAAAATATAAGCGAAGCTTATAACATTTTTATTGTTGAAGATGATGTTTGGTATGGTGAAATTCTAAAATATCACTTAGAGTTAAACCCAGATTATAAGGTAACGAGATTTGAAAATGCAAAATCTTGTCTCGAAAGTTTATCGTTAAAACCCAACCTTATTACTATAGACTTTTCATTGCCTGATATGTCGGGCGACAAACTATTTAAAAAAATTAGGGAAGTTTTTCCAAATATTCCTGTAATTGTAATTAGTGGTCAAGAACAAATATCAACAGCCGTTAATCTTTTAAAAATTGGGGTTAATGACTACATTGTAAAAGATGATAACACTAAAGATTTTTTGTGGAATAGTATTATAAGAATTAGAGAAAATCAAAACCTAAAACAAGAAGTAGAAACATTACGAGAAGAATTGGGTCAAAAATATTCTTTCCAAAAAACATTTATAGGCCAAAGTCCACAATTGCAAAAAGTTTTTAACTTATTAGAAAAAGCAATCAAAACAAATATTAATGTATCGATTACTGGCGAAACTGGCACAGGTAAAGAAGTTGTAGCTAAAGCAATACATTATAATTCAGAAAGAAAAAAGAAAAATTTTGTAGCTATAAATATGGCTGCCATTCCTAAAGAATTGGTTGAAAGTGAGCTTTTTGGACACGAAAAAGGGGCTTTTACAGGTGCAGTTGCAAGAAAAATTGGCAAGTTTGAGGAAGCCATTGGTGGAACCATATTTTTAGATGAAGTTGCCGAAATGGATTTAACCATTCAAACTAAACTTTTACGTGTATTGCAAGAAAGAGAATTGGTGCGAGTTGGTGGAAACGAAAAAGTAATTTTAGATGTAAGATTAATTGTTGCCACACACAAAAACTTAGTTGAAGAAGTTAAAAAGGGCAACTTTAGAGAAGATTTATACTTTAGAATTTTAGGTTTACCAATAGAATTACCACCACTACGAGAAAGAGGAAATGACATTCTAATTTTAGCAAAACATTTTGTTGAAACTTTTTCTAAAGAAAACAAATTAGGGAATATTACAATTGCAGAAGATGCAAAACAAAAGTTGATGAACTATTTTTTCCCTGGAAACGTGAGAGAAATAAAAGCAATTATAGAATTAGCAGCAGTAATGTGCGAAAACAATGAAATTAAAGCATCAGACATTACTTTTTCGCATACCCAAAAAGAAAGCATCTTTTTTACAGAAACTAAAACACTAAGGCAACATACTTGTGATATTGTAAAATATTACTTATCAAGAAACAATGAGGATGTAATTCAAACTGCAAAGGTTTTAGATATAGGAAAAAGTACAATTTATAAAATGATACAAGATGGGGAGCTGTAATTTTTCCAAAATATAGAAAAACAGTCCAAAATATAAAATTTGGCTTATTGAAAAATTAATAATTAATTGATAATCAATTATTTAAATCTTGGCAATTCTTTTGTTATAATTAAAAAAAAATTAATGAAGGTTTGTAATTTTCAATTAGTTGGTGAAGAATTAGTTAATGAATCAAATGTTCCCATCATTGAGTCAAATGTAAATTTGGTTTTAACATTTAGCTCAAAAAATCATTTACAAAACCCCAATACCTTTAATTTAATTAAATCTCATTTCCCAAATGCCGATGTGGTACTTTGTAGCACTGCTGGAGAAATTTTGCAAGAAAAAGTTTTAGATAATTCTATTATAGTAACTGCTTTAGAATTCGAAAAAACAACAATTGTATCTAGCGTTGTAGATATCGACGACTTTAAAACAACTGAAGGAGCAACAATTGCATTAGCCAAAAAATTACAAAAAGAGAATTTACAATATATATTATTAATCTCTGATGGAAGCAAAGTAAATGGAAGCGAATTGATAAATGGTTTATATAAACATATTGATAGAAAAGTTACCATTACAGGTGGCTTAGCTGGTGATGGTTCAAAGTTTGAATCAACCTTAGTAGGCTTAAATAATCAGGCAAAAGAAGGACAAATTGTTGCCATAGGTTTTTATGGAAACAGTTTAGTTGTAAATCATGGTTCACAAGGTGGTTGGGATGTATTTGGGCTAGAAAAAAGAGTTACAAAATCAGATAAAAATGTTTTGATTGAATTTGAAGATCAAAACGCCTTAGAAATTTATAAAAAGTATTTAGGAGATGAAAGCAAAAACTTGCCAGGCTCTGCCCTTTTATTTCCATTATCTGTTCTTATACCAGGCTCAGAAAAATCAGTTGTTAGAACAATTTTGTCTATAGACGAAGTAAATAAAACTATGACTTTTGCTGGTGACATTCCTGTTGGCTCGCAAATTAGGTTTATGAAAGCTAACTTCGATAAAATTACAAACGCTGCCAGCTTTGCCGCTGCATTTGCTACAGATAAAATTGAATTACCTACCTACTCTTTACTTATTAGTTGTGTAGGAAGAAAATTAATATTGGGCGAAAATGTAAATCAAGAAGTAGAAGCTGTAAGCAAAACATATAAAAACAAAACAATATTATCTGGCTTTTATTCTTACGGCGAATTATCTCCTTTTAATGAAGGTGGAAAATGCCAATTACATAATCAAACCATGACCATAACATCATTTTACGAAAAATAATATATATATGTACGGAATAGTAAATAAAGCAATTGAAGATTTAGTTACAGAAAATTTTGGTGAAGAAAAATGGCAAGAAGTAAAAGCCAAAAGTGGTGTTGATGTAGATTTTTTTTTAAGTAATGAACCGTACGACGATGCTATTACTTATAAACTAGCAACTGCTGCTTCAGAAGTTTTAGGCATTACAGTAGGCGAAGTTCTTTTTGTATTTGGCGAATATTGGATATTAAAAACAGGCAAAGAAAAATATGGTGGATTAATGCAAGCTGGCGGAGAGAATTTAAAAGAATTTTTAGTTAATTTGCCAATGTTTCATAATAGAATTATGCTGATGTATCCAAAACTTACACCACCAGAATTTAAAGTAAGTGATGTTAATGAAAGCGATATTCTTATTCATTATTTTTCAAAACGTGAGGGGTTGCAAGAGTTTGTACATGGCTTGCTGAGTGGCTTAGGTAAAATGTATGAAACTAAAGTTACCATCAGTTTAATGCAAACAAGAGAAACAGGCAGCAAACACGAAATATTTAAAGTAGCTTGGTAAAATAAATATGAATTCAAATTTTCAATTAAATATAACTCAACTCAATCGTCTTTTTCCATTTTATATAATAATCGACAGCAAGCTTGAAATTAAAAATTTTGGGGATTCGGCAGGAAAACTATTTAAACTTGTTAAAAATGATTATGTACATAATCATTTTTTTGTTTCAAGACCAAAATTTGACTTGTCAAATTTCAAAGAAATTATCACAAATTGTAATCAGCTTGTAATTCTAGAAAACATAAACAATGGAATAAAATTTAGAGGGCAATTTGAATATCTAGAATATACAAACACCATACTGTTTATAGGCTCTCCTTGGTTTGTAACTATGGAAGCTGTTACAAATAGCAACTTAAAAATTAAGGATTTTGCACACCATGATCCGTTAATTGATTTACTGCATTTGCTACAAGCACAAGAAATTAGTAATCAAGATTTAAAAAAGCTAGTAAATACAATTAACGACCAAAAAACAGCATTAAATCTAAAAAACAAAGAGATACATGATATAGCATTGTTTCCAATGCAAAATCCCGACCCTCTTTTAAGAATAAATTTCAATGGAGATATTCTTAAAAATAATCCAGCCGCTGCTTTATTAGATTTTTTTGAATACGATAATAAAATTTGGCGTATTGATAATTTTTTAAAAGAAATAGCCAACAAAATTAATATTCAAGAAGGCCGTTTAGTTTTTGAGGCAGTTTCAAACAACAAAACGTATTCCCTTATGTGTGTACCAATGGTTAATGAAGGGTACATCAATATTTATGGAAGAAATATTACAGAAAGAAAAATTATTGAAGAAAAATTAGAGGAGCAAAGAAAGTTTTATGAAGATATTTTAAATAATATGCCTGCCGATATTGCAGTTTTTAATAAACAGCACCAATATTTATTTGTAAATCCAAAAGCAATTAAAAATTCAGAAATTAGAAATTGGATTATAGGAAAAACAGACCATGACTATTGCATTGAAAATCAAAAGCCATTAACCATTGCCCAAAACAGAAATGAATTATTTAATAAAGTAATTGAAAAAAAAGCACCACTAGAGTGGGAAGAAAAAATTATAAAAAATAATATTGAAGAAGAAATTATTTTAAGAAGATGGTTTCCTGTAATTAATGAAAATAATGATGTTACAATTGTAATTGGATATGGTTTAGATATAACAGAAAGAAAAAAATCAGAAGAAGCCTTAAAAATTAATGAAGAAAAATATAGAAGCATTATTGCCAATATGAATCTTGGATTAATGGAGATTGATAATAAAGGAGTGATTGAATTTGTAAATCAAAGTATTCAAAAAATGACTGGGCTTAGCAATGCACAACTCATTGGTAAAAACGCAGATGTATTTTTAACGCCCAACCAACTTAACAAAAAAACAAACACTTTAATAAATGATGCTTTCGAAATTGAAACATCTATTAATGGTAAACATGATTGGTGGCTTGTAAGTGCAGCACCACAAATTACAGCTAATGGAAAAAACAATGGTGCCATTATTGTTTGCTTAGATATTACAAAACAAAAGAAATTAGAAAAAGAACTTATTAAATCTCGTAAAGAAGCAGAAGAACTGGCTAAAACTAAAGAAAACTTTTTAGCCAATATGAGTCATGAAATTAGAACTCCTATGAATGCTATAATGGGATTGGGAAGTCAATTAGCTAAAACACCATTAACCAACAAGCAACAATTTTATGTTAAAACCATAAACAATGCTTCTGAAAACTTACTATACATTATCAATGATATTTTAGATCTTTCAAAAATTGAAGCTGGCAAGCTTAATATAGAGCAAATAGCATTTGAACCTCAAAAAACGTTCACACAAACCTTGCAAATGCTTTTGTACAAAGCTGAAGAAAAAGGACTAAATCTTATTAACTCAACCGATAATAATCTAATAGCAGATGTGTTAATTGGAGATCCATTTAGGTTAAATCAAATTCTTCTTAATTTATTAAGCAATGCTATAAAATTTACAGAAAAAGGTTCTGTTAATTTAAAAGTAGAAGTTGTTAATAATAATGAACATTTACAAGTACTCCAATTTTCAATTATAGACACAGGCATTGGAATGGAGGATAACTTTATTGAAATCTTGTTTGAAAAATTTACACAAGAATACGAAGCTGTTTCAAGAAAATATGGAGGTACAGGTTTGGGTATGAGTATTTGTAAACAACTAATCAATCTAATGGGTGGAGAAATTAATGTGTACAGCCAAAAAAACAATGGCACCACAATTTCTTTTAGTTTACCATTTAAAAAAGGAAGCAAATTGGATTTGATTGATTACAAAATTTCCACCCAAGAAAACAGTTTATTAAATGGAATAAAAGTTGTTGTAGCCGACGATAATGAAATGAATCGATTAGTTGCCAAAACAATTTTAGAAAATCATAATGTACATATAATAGAAGCTGCAAATGGACAAGAGGCTTTAAATTATATTATAAACAACAAACCAGATGTGGTGCTAATGGATATTCAAATGCCAATTTTAAATGGCTATGAAGCAACCAAAAAAATCAGAAATGCAGGATTTAACTTCCCAGTAATTGCACTCACAGCAAATGCCATAAAAGGTGAAAAAGAAAAGTGTTTAGAAGCTGGTATGGATGATTTTATTACAAAGCCATTTAACGAAGAAGAGTTTATAAATTGCATTGTTAGAAATATTCAAAAAAGTGCATTAAATAAAGATCTTTTACAAGAAAATAATTTGCCGCCACTATACGACTTATCTACATTAAAAAATATAGGTAATGGCAATAATGTTTTTTTAGAAAAAATGATAAAGTTGTTTATAGATATTGCTCCTAAAACTGTAGATGAAATAAAAGCAGCAAGCAAAAAAAACGACATAGAAGCTGTAAATAAACTTTCACACAGATTAAAACCATCTATTGATAATCTTTCAATTTCTTCACTTAAAAATGTTATTAGAAATCTTGAGCATTTTGATTTAGCCAATAATGATACTGTGTATTTAAACGAATTAATTGCCCAACTTGATAGCATTATCACTAAAGTTGTGGAATCGCTTACAAAAGAGTTTAATTTATAATCAGATATAAATATTTCATTGAAAAACAACTTACAATAATTTATCCCTTATTTGCCAATTGGCCACAAGCAGCATCAATGTCTTTTCCTCTACTACGCCTTAATCTTGCATTTACTTTATGTTTTTCTAGGTAGGCCATAAAAGCATCTGTTGCCTCTTCATCGGGCTTGGTTAATCCAAAATTATCTATGGGATTATACTCAATAATATTTACCAAATCTGCTGGCACCTGACGATAAATTTTTATAAGCTCTTGAGCGTCTTGTAAGCTATCATTAAAGTCTTTGAACAATATGTACTCGAAGGTAATTTCATTACCAGTTTGCTTATAAAAGTAATTTAAAGCCTCTATTAAAACCTTAATACTATTGCTTTCGTTTATAGGCATTATCTCGTTTCGTTTGGTATCGTTTGCAGCATGTAAAGAGAGAGCTAATTTAAATTTCACTTTATCGTCGCCAAGCTTTTTTATTTGTTTTGCCACACCAGCAGTAGAAACTGTGATACGTCTTGGGCTCATATGCAATCCATCGGGGCTTGTTATTTTCTCAATAGCTTTTAATACATTACTATAATTAAGCAAAGGCTCGCCCATACCCATAAAAACAATATTGGTCAATTTTTTTTGATAATGCAATTGGCTTTGCTGGTTTATTAAAACTACCTCATCATAAATTTCATCAAAGGTTAAATTTCTTTTCCTTTCCATATAGCCAGTAGCACAAAACTTACAACTTAAACTGCAACCTATTTGAGACGATACACAAGCAGTTTTTCTTTCCTCAGTTGGTATAAGCACACCCTCAATTTTATGACCATCAAAAGTTTTAAATCTCGATTTTATAGTGCCATCATTGCTAAGTTGGGTAGCATCATGTTGCAACGCAGTAAAGTCAAATTCATCTTTCAATTTTTGTCTTAAATCCTTACTAAGATTAGTAATATCATCAAAGCTAAAAGCTTCTTTTTGCCAAATAAATTCGTACAACTGTTTTGCCCTATATTTTGGTTCGCCAATGGTGGCAAAATAATCTTGTATTTGCTCTACTGTTAAATGCCTAATATTTTGTTTGCTCATGGATTGCGATAGTATTTATTAAAACTGTACAAAAGTAGCATTAATTAAGCCTTTAATTGCAGTTGTACACATTAGTTTATAGCTTTTACTTTTTTACGATATTAGTGTCGCTATTGCAAAAGTGTTTTTTTTAACAAAAAATTCGTCTTTAAACTTTCTATTAAGCTATAGAAAATATAAACTTTGAGCAATAAAACTTAGATAGTTGAATAAAAAAACACCAATAGCAAAAACTTAATAAAATGAAAAAGTATATACTTGGTTTTTGGTTTTCAATGCCAGTGCAATTGCTATTTTTACATTGCAAAAGATATCAGATACTTTTATTATTTTGGTATGTTTTGTTTGCCACAGTTGCAGGAAGTTTTATGAAAAGCTATGGGGCCAAAGCGTTGTTTTTAGCTCCAGAGTATTACAATAAAGTTACTGGTTTTAGTACTGCTTTTGTAGGTTTTGCAGTGGGCATTTTTATAATGAGTTGGAATATTACAACCTTTATTTTACATTCCAAACAGTTTAAATTTTTAGCTACTACTGCACAACCTTTTTTAAAATATTGTATTAATAATGCCGTTATTCCTTTTGCGTTTTTAATTTTCTATTTGTTCAAAATCATTGAATTTGCAAATGCTCAAGAGCTGTTAACTTTTGCCCAAACGATTCCTCTTTTATTGGGTTTTATAGGTGGATTTTTATTGAGCATTTTTATTGCTATTGCCTATTTTTTTAGTGCCGATAAAACTATTTACTATACTATGGGGCATGTAATTAAACAAGCAAATGAATCTTACAATCAAAACAATACAAAAGAACCATTAATAAGTAATAAAGCAGACGAAATAAGAGTAGATTGGTTTTTATCAGCACGTTTGCAATTACGGCAACCACGAAATGTATACCATTATAGCAACGATTTTTTAGATGCTATTTTTAAACGACATCACTTTGCAGTAGTAGTGGCAATTTTTATAGCATTTTTAGCTTTAGTTTTTTTAGGCATCAATTCACAAGCTAAATTATTTCAAATCCCAGCTGCAGCAAGTGTAACCCTATTGTTTGCTATTTTAATTGCCGTTTCTGGTGCTTTAAGCATTTTTTTTGGAAACAAAACTTTGTTTTTATTATTTGTATCATATCTTGGATTAAATGCCTTGTATCAAAAAAATATAATAGACCCTCGCAACAAAGCTTATGGTTTAAATTACAACAACCCTAGTTCTCATCCTGAATATTCTAAAGAAAAATTAATAACACTAGCCAATAATCAAAATAAGGAAAAAGATAAAGCTTTTTATCTTCAAATTTTAAATAATTGGAAAGCCAAACAACTAACAAACAAACCCATAATGTATGTAATTAATGTAAGTGGTGGAGGCCTGCGAAGTGCCAATTTTACCATGCAGGTTTTGCAAGAATTAAATAAATTATCTAATGGCAATTTACTTCATCAAACTGTACTCATAAATGGTGCAAGTGGTGGAATGCTTGGAGCAGCTTACTATAGAGAACTATTTTACATGCAACTTCAAAATAATAAACTAAATCTCAACAACGAACTTTATACTAATAATATATCTAAAGATTTACTAAACCCACTATTTTCTAGCTTTGTAAGTCAAGATTTGCTTGGGCCAATTCAAAAATTCACTTACAATAATCATCAATACATAAAAGATAGAGGTTATGCTTTTGAGCAAAAACTTAATTCAAATACAAATAATGTATTAAATAAACCTATAGAAAGTTATGCCAAACCTGAGTTTGATGCCACCATTCCTTTAATGTTTTTTAATAGTGTGGTTACTCAAGATGGTAGAAAAATGATAATTGCAGCCAACCCAGCAAGGTTTTTAATGCAGCAATCACATGCTCAAAATTCACTTTCAAAAAGTGATGTAGATGCTATAGATTTTTCAAGTTTTTTTGAAAATCAAGAAGCAAAAAAATTGAACGTTTTATCTGCATTAAGAATGAATGCTACTTTTCCATACGCCTTACCCAATACAGCATTGCCAACCAATCCAGTAATTGATGTAATGGATGCAGGACTTAGAGATAATTATGGTCAGGAAACTGCATTACGATTTTTAGATGTTTTTAAAGATTGGCTACAAGCTAATACTAGCAAAGTTATTTTGCTAAAAATTAGAGATAGAGACATTGAAAATTGGAGTCATGAGAATGAAAAAACAAAACAATATAGCAGTTTAGTAACCCAACCATTTTTAGTGTTACAAAACAATTGGTATAGATTACAAAACTATGCCCAGCAAGATGCTTTGGAGTATTTTGCATCCAGCTATGGCAATAATTTTAAAGTTATAAATTGGCAGTACGAGCCTGCAAAAGTAAATAATGCAGCTGCATTAAGTTTTCACTTAACAACTGCCGAAAAAAAGGATATTAAAAAATCACTAACTAGTGATTTTAACAAGGCAGGTTTTGAAACTTTTTTGAGGGAGCAGTAAAAAATGTACTTTCGTTTTTATGAACAACATAACTAACAATATACAAGCCCTATTTTATCAATGGAAGCAAACGAATTATACTAGCATTGATAAAATTCCTCAAAGTGGTAGTGATAGAATTTATTACAGAATTACTTATGGAGATGAAACATTTATTGCCACCTATAACAATAATATTAAAGAAAATAAAACTTTTGTTGCTTTTAGCAAACATTTTAAAAACAAGCAATTGCCAGTACCAACTGTTTTTTGCATGAATGAGGAAGGAACAATTTATATTCAAGAAGATGTTGGCAGCGAGTGTGTATTAGATGTTTTAGAAAAAGAAGGCTATACCAACAACGTATATAATTTATTTAAGCAAAGTCTTAGCAAATTAGCTCAAATACAAATATTTGGACATGATGGACTTGATTATAATTTAAGTCTTACAGCAAAAGAGTTTGGCAAACAAGCTATTCTTAGTGATTTGCTTTATTTTAAATACTATTTTTTAGATACTTTACAGCAACCTTATGACAAGCAACAATTAATTGACGACTTTGATTTTCTTAGCACTTATTTAAACTACACAGAACATAAATATTTTATGTTCAGAGATTTTCAAAGCCGTAATATAATGCACCATAATGGTAGTTTACATTTTATAGACTATCAAGGAGGAATGAAAGGTGCTTTGCAATACGATGTAGCCAGTTTATTATGGCAAGCAAAAGCACAACTTAGCGAAGAATGGAAGGATAATTTGTTGCTTCATTATGTAGACGAAATCGAAAAAGTATTACAAAAACCAGTTGAAAGAACCACTTTTATAAGCCAGTATAATGGCTATGTTTTAATTAGATTGTTACAAGTATTAGGTGCTTATGGTTTTAGAGGTTTATTCGAACGCAAGGCTCATTTTTTAACAAGTATTCCTTTAGCCTTAAATAACTTAAAGTTTTTTTTACAACATAAAAAAGTTGGAATATTAACACCCGAGCTTGATAGGCTGTTGGCAATAGTTACAAGTGATGAAGTAATAAATAAGTTTACACCATTACAAGCCACAACTGAAACCCCTTTGCAAATAAACATTCACAGTTTTAGCTACAAAAAAGAAATACCAAAAGATGAAAGTGGCAATGGCGGTGGTTTTGTATTTGATATGAGAGGTATTCTAAATCCAGGACGATTTGATGACTATAAAACCTTAAGTGGGCAAGACAAACCTGTGCAAGATTTTTTAGAGCAAAAAACACATATGAATAAATTTTTAAATAGTGTTTGGGATTTAATTGATATTACAATTGAGGATTACCTGCAACGTGGATTTAACAACTTACAAATAAATTTTGGCTGTACTGGGGGGCAACATAGAAGTGTATATGCAGCAGAACAAACAGCGAGGCATTTGCGTAACAAGTATAAATTAAAACCAACCTTGCAGCACTTAAATAAAGAAAATTGGAAAAAAACACTATAGTACTTAATTCAATAATTATATGACTTTACATACTGCAATGATTTTTGCTGCTGGTTTAGGTACTCGCCTAAAACCATTTACAAATAACCATCCTAAAGCATTGGCTCCTGTAAATGGTAAAAGCTTATTACACCATAATATATTGTACTTAAAAAGCTTTGGGATTAGCAAAGTTGTGGTTAATGTGCATCATTTTGCCAATCAGATAATTGATGAAATTAAAAAACACAATAGTTGGGATATAGAAGTTGTAGTAAGTGATGAAACTAACGAAGTTTTAGAAACTGGTGGAGGTTTAGTTAAAGCAAAAGACTTGATTTTACCTGCAAACAACTTTGTTGTAATGAATGTAGACATTCTAACCAACTTAGATATTAATAAAATGTATGCAATGCACTTGCAGCAAAAAGCATTTGCAACACTTGCTGTAACCGAAAGAAAAACTAGTCGTTATTTTTTATTCGATAAAGCTATGCAATTAAAAGGGTGGCAAAATGTTCAAACAAATGAAGTTAAGGGCATTGAAACACCTGAACTAATTGAAACACAGCAATTAAAACCTTTTGCATTTAGTGGCATACATATTATTAATCAAGAAATATTTAATGCTATAAAACTGGAAGGAAAATTTTCTATGGTTGATGTTTATTTGGGTTTAATGAAACAAAAACTGCTTCTTGGATTCAACCATACTGGTTCAAAATTTATTGATGTAGGAAAACCAGAAAGTATTATTAAGGCAGAGGAGATGTTTAGGTAAAAAATAATTGGGCAATAGAATTGAGCCAAAAACAATTTTTACACACTAATTAAAACATTTTTAATGAATGATAACATTTATTAACTGTTTATACGAAAAAAGCTGCTCTAATTTAGAACAGCTTTTTACAAAAATTTTAAACCAAAAACTATACTGCAAAACTTTCACCACATCCACAACTTCTACTAGCATTAGGATTATCGAAATAAAACCCTTTTCCATTTAATCCATCACTAAAATCAAGTTCTGTATTTACCAAGTATAAAAAACTCTTTAGGTCGCAAACTATTTTTACGCCTTTGTCTTCAAATACTTGAT
The DNA here is from genome assembly GCA_049242885.1 of Chitinophagaceae bacterium. GTDB lineage: Bacteria > Bacteroidota > Bacteroidia > Chitinophagales > Chitinophagaceae > CAIVPM01. The sequence continues at coordinate 686 of JBMLOQ010000157.1, read as the reverse complement.
CCATTGGTTTTATTTCATTATCAAAATCTAATTTGTAAGTTAAGCCACTACAGCCACCACCAACAACACCCACTCTTACAAAATAAGAGGTATCATTGGCAACGCCTGCTTCATTCATAAGTTGTATTACTTTAGATTTGGCTTTGTCGCTTACGTAAATTGAATTTTCTGTTTGTACCATAATTGAACAATAAAACAATTCGACAATTCGACAATGATAAAATTGGCAAATTGTCGAATTGACAAATTAAGTAATTGTTTAGTGAACTCCCTTTTCTTCAAACACCAACTGCTCTAAACCATTTTTTACACGGTAGTCGTTGATGGCAGCTTTTATTGCATCTTCTGCTAATACACTACAATGTATTTTTACTGGGGGCAAGTTTAACTCTTCAACAATATCCATATTATCTATAGAAATTGCTTGGTCAACAGTTTTACCTTTTAACCATTCTGTAGCTAAACTGCTGCTTGCAATAGCACTACCACAGCCAAATGTTTTAAATTTAGCGTCTTTAATTACGCCAGTTGCATCGTCAACTTCTATTTGTAGTCTCATTACGTCGCCACACTCAGGTGCACCAACTAATCCTGTACCTACATTTTTACTAGCTTTATCAAGTGTACCTACGTTTTTTGGATTTTGGTAATGATCTATTACTTTTTCGCTATATGCCATTTTATTT
>JBMLOQ010000156.1:0-20327 GCA_049242885.1 Chitinophagaceae bacterium | reverse complement strand
ACGAAGAATTAGGACGCTTTAAACGTGAGAAATTTAATATTTCAATTGGTGATGAGTTACCAGCTGGTGTATTAAAACTTGCAAAAGTTTACCTAGCAGTAAAACGTAAGTTAAAAGTGGGTGATAAAATGGCTGGTCGTCACGGAAATAAAGGTATTGTTGCCAAAATTGCACGTGCCGAGGATATGCCATTCTTAGAAGATGGAACACCAGTAGATATTGTTCTTAATCCATTAGGTGTACCTAGTAGGATGAACTTAGGACAAATTTATGAAACCATTTTGGGCTGGACAGGTTTGAAATTGGATAGAAAATTTGCTACTCCAATTTTCGACGGTGCAAGTACCCAACAAATTGAAGATTTGTGTGTAGAAGCAGGAATTCCAAGAAATGGTCATACATATTTATATGATGGTGAAACTGGAGAACGTTTCCACCAAAAAGCAACAGTAGGTGTAATTTATGTAATTAAACTTCACCACATGGTTGATGATAAAATGCATGCTCGTAGTATTGGACCATATAGCTTAATTACCCAACAACCTTTGGGCGGTAAAGCTCAGTTTGGTGGTCAAAGATTTGGTGAGATGGAGGTTTGGGCATTAGAAGCATATGGTGCTGCTAATATTTTACAAGAATTATTAACTTTAAAATCTGATGATATTATTGGTCGTGCAAAAACCTATGAGGCAATTGTAAAAGGCGATAATATACCAAGAGCTGGTGTGCCAGAAAGCTTTAATGTATTGGTACATGAGTTAAGAGGTTTAGGATTAGATTTAAAATTTGAAGCTTAATTGCTTTAAGGTTTTATACCAAAAAGGGTTGCTTTTAATAAAAGCAACCCTTTTTTATTTTAGAATTAAAATCGATGATATTTTATTTAACTAAAAAGATGAATTTTTAGTCTTGTTTTAGCAATAAAGAAGTGTTTAAAGCTATTTGGGGCTAAATGAAAATAGTTTTTAATTCCATCATAGCCAAAAAAATGGCTTTATCCCATAAGGATAAAGCCATTTTTACAATAATTTCTAAAATTTTAGATTACAATTACACTATTGGTGCTGCCATAAACGTTACTTGTTTGTTCGTCAGCTTCTGGTTCAGTAATCCACTCATTTTCATTAGCTTTATACTTAAACTCATGTTTAGTTTCCTTTGGTAAATTAACTTCTGCAGAAAAACTACCATCTTTTTTCTTACTCATTACAATTGAGTTTTCCCAATCGCTATTTAAGCCTAAAATTTCAAGTGTTTCTACATTTTCAGGTTGTAAGGTAAACTTAACTTTACAATAGTCTTTTGTTTTGTAATATGTTTTTTGTATCATCTTGTTAGTTTTAATTTTCTTTTAATACTTTTTTCTTTAAAAGGTAACCCAAAAAAACTGAAAACAACAGATTATGATTTAAGTATATTTGACAGATTTACATATTATCATCTTCTTCATCAAAGTTATCGTCAACATTAAAATTCATCATACTACCCATTAAATCTTTAAAAACCACTACATCATCAATTGTTTTTTTGCTAATTAAACTGTAAGCAGATAAGCCATGTAAAACAAACTCCATTAATAAAGCATTTTCGGTTTCTGAAACTGTGTGATAATGTTTTTTAACCAAATTATACAATCCATCAACTTTATACAACTCAATAACCTTTTTAGTGTCGTGTAAATTGGATAATAAATTTAGCTCATTTCCTTTATCAAACCAGCTGATAATTTGTTTATATGGATTTTCTATTGGTTTTTCTTCTGCTGATTTTTTGCCTGTGTATTTTTTCTTTTTTGCAATATCCGGATTGGGAAAATATTGAATAAATTGAGAACGTATAGCTTTATCAATTAAGTGAATAGCAACTTGGTATGGCCCTTCTTGCTCCCCTTCGTACAGCAGTTCAACTTTTCCTGTAATTGCTGGTATAGCTGCCAGTACATCACTAACCCAAACAAGCGTTTTGTTTTGATGGTGTATTATTGCTCTACGTTCGGCACTACTAATTGCATTTTCAAAGGCTGCGATTGTAAGCCTTGCACTTACACCACTTTTTTTATCTACCAATTCATTCGTTCTTGCTTCAAAGGCAATTTGTTCGATGATTCTTTTAACTAAATCACTAACTTCAACAGTTTCTTTTTGTTTAGAAAGTAAATTAGCTTCTTGCTCTGTAATTTGCAAAGCTGTATCTAATTCTTTTGGATAATGTGTAAGAATTTGACTTTCAATTCTATCTTTTAAAGGTGTTACAATACTGCCTCTGTTGGTATAATCTTCAGGATTTGCAGTAAACACAAATAATATGTCTAATGGTAAACGTAATTTAAAGCCTCTAATTTGAATATCGCCTTCTTGCAAAATGTTAAATAATGCTACTTGAATACGAGGTTGTAAATCGGGCAATTCGTTTATCACAAAAATACTTCTATTGCTACGAGGGATGATGCCATAATGCAGTACACCTTCATCGGCAAAGCTTAGTTTTAAATTAGCAGCTTTAATGGGGTCTATATCTCCAATTAAATCAGCAACAGAAACATCAGGAGTTGCTAATTTTTCGCCATAACGCTCGGTTTTGTGTAACCAGTTGATTGGAGTATCGTCGCCAAGTTTTTGTATCAAATCTTTTGCAAATTTGCTTATTGGTTTTATGGGGTTATCGTTTAATTCGCTGCCCTCAACTACTGGAATATAATCATCCAACAAATCAATCATTTGCCTAGCCATACGTGTTTTAGCTTGTCCACGCAAACCCAAAAAAAGTATGTTATGCCTGCTTAGAATAGCTCGTTCTGTATCGGGTATTACTGTATTTTCATATCCTAAAATTCCAGTAAAACTTGGAGTTCCAGATGTAAGTTTTAGTATTAAATTGTCTCTAACTTCTTCTTTTATTGATTTGTATTTGTACCCAGCTTTTTTGAGTTGCCCAAGGGTTTTGATAGTTGCAATTTCCATGCTGTAAATAAAAGAAGAAAATAGCTTGGTTGTATCTTTTATTTAGCCAAATACTTCATTTTAGTGGTAAATTCTTTAATAATTTCTATGGTCGAAAAATCTTTATCGTACACACTGTACCAACCTTGTTCTTCGTGTGGGGGGTCGCCAATAAAATCATCACCAGGTTTCCACATTTTACCAATATTTTTTGGTCGGCCTTTGCCTGCAAAAGCCCAAAAGTTTACACCACTTGCATGGCCATTATAGCAATGGTCGTAAATTTCTTGAAAAACAAAACGGTAAAAATCGTCTCTATTTATTGTGCTACTCGTAGGGTTAAAACTTCCAGAATCTCTTGCAATACCAAACTCTTCTAGTACAAAAGGTTTGTTTAATTTTTTGGCGATTTCAATATGATTATAAATGTAATCTTTAGCTTCTTGCTTAGATTTGGCAATAGTACTATCATGTTGCTTTGGGTTGTACCATTCCCAATTTTGTATCCATACATGGGCTACTGCATAATCAACATTTTTGAAAGTATGAATTTCCTCAAAAGCATTATTGTTAGTGCTATTAGCTGGTGTATAACCTTCGCTTCCAATTGAGATTAAATGATTGCTATCGATGCTTTTTATATAATCGCTTGTGTTTTTAATCCAACTTAGATAATCTTTTTGATTATTCATTGCTCTTGGCTCGTTGCATAATTGCCAAGCCATGATTGTTCCATCGTTTTTATACATTTTTTTAGAAATGGTATTTTCTCTAAAAATTAATTTTGTAATAGCAGTGGTATATAAATTTATTGCTTTTTTATTGCTGTAAAATTGGGCAGCTTGGTTCATATATACACCCCAACTATTGGCTTTGGCACTAGGATACAAAATACTATCTATACCACCACTCCATTTTAAATATTGTGCCATACCACCACTCCAAGGCCAAAAATTTGTAAGACAAACTACAGCATACATATTTCTTTTTTGCATGGCATGTAAAGTAAAATCTAATGCCCGCATACTAGCTTCGTTTAAAATGCCTTTATCGTTATTGGTTGGAGATATTCTGTATTTTGAGTTGTTGGGAGCTTCGGCAAAAGCCATTAATCTTACATTGGTTATTCCCATTTTTTGTAAACTATCTAAATCGGCTTCAACTCGTTGTTTTCCTTTTGTAGTGGTTGCCACAAATGGAGCTATCCAGTAGTTTGTGCCAATAAAAAAATAGGGTTTATTATTTATGGTAAATTGTTGCCCATTTACTTTTACAAAAGCATTGCTAACATTTTTTAATGTTGGTTTTAATTGTGGAAATGCAGCGTAACTGCTTACAATTAAAACTATCCAAATGCTGAAAATTTTGTGTGAAATGGATTTCATGATTATATAATTTAAGAGAAGTTATTTTTATTAAAACGAATTTTTAATCTTCATATTTTACGTTTCATTAAAACATAGTAAATAATGGCACTTAGGCTAAAACCTACAAACCATGCATAGTTATACATATTTGTAATCCAATTTGCAAAAGAATCTTGCTGAATCACTTTTGTAATTACCAAAAAACCAGGAATTATTGGTAAAATACCTAATACTAATGCAATTAAAGCCATGGTATTAAACCCATTTTTATAAGCATAACATCCATTTGATTTATACAAATCATCAACCAATAAATTCTTTTTTCTAATAAAAAAATAATCTACAATCATAATGCCCCCAATTGGGCCTAGTAAACCTGAATATGCAATTAGCCAAGTAAAAATATAACCATCAGGGCTTGCTACTAGTTTCCAAGGGAAAATGCAAAATCCTATAATGCCAGTGATATAGCCACCAATTTTAAAATTTATTTTAGATGGGTATAAATTAGCAAAATCATTGGCAGGACTTACAATATTAGCTGCAATATTGGTAGCCAAAGTAGATATTATAATACCAATCATAGCAAAGCTAACCATAAACTTATTAGTAAAATTACTGGCAAGTTCTACAGGATCCCAAATTGTTGTGCCATATACAATTGTTGTTGCACTGGTAACTACAACCCCAACAAATGCAAAAAAGGTCATGGCTGTAGGCAAACCAATAGCTTGGCCATTTATTTGTGCTTTTTGGTTAATGGCATAACGAGTAAAATCTGGGATATTTAAACTTAAAGTTGCCCAAAAGCCAACTACAGCTGTAAGAGCTGGAAAAAAGAAAGCAAAAAAGTCTTTTTTTGTTGCAAATTTTGATGGTTCATTTAAAATTGGCCCTAAGCCTTTTGCAGCTACCACAGCCCATGCAAATAGTGCCAGTGCGGCAAAGGGTAAAAAGAAAGCTTTAAATACCAATAATTTTTTTATACTATCCACTCCTTTGTAAATAATAAACATATTGAGTAACCAAAAAATTGCAAAGCAAAACAAAGCTAATGTTGGAGGAAAAAGACCTTCAATTTTTATAGGCTCAATGCTAGGAAACCAAGCCCTTAAAAGATTGTATAACGATTGGCCACCAATCCAAGTTTGAATACCAAACCATCCACAAGCAACAATAGCCCTAAGCATAGCAGGAATATTAGCTCCCATTGTGCCAAAGCTTGCCCTTGCTAAAACAGGAAATGGAATGCCATATTTTGCCCCAGCATGTCCATTTAAAATCATTGGTATAAGTACAATAGCATTGCCAATAAAAATAGTAATTATCGCTTGCCACCAACTCATACCTTTGTTAATCATGCTACTAGCCATTGTGTATGTTGGAATACAAAGACTCATGCTTATCCATAAAGCAGCAAAGTTCCAGGTGGTCCAACTTCTTTTTTCTTGTGGTATGGCAGCTAAATCTTCGTTAGTTAAAGTTGACATTGTAGTTATTTTTTTGATTAAAAATAAGGATTGTAGCAAGAATTTAAGAATTTAGAACTTGTTGAGCAGAGGCTTCTAACACATCCCAATAACCATCTTTTACCTCTTTTTCTAATTCTTTTGCATCCCAACCACAATAGCCTTTAAAAATTTTTATATTTTGAATTGAGGTGTTTAGTAATTCTGTATTATCTCCTGTAATGTTATTTTTCCAATAAATTCCATGTAATATATGAATGCTCCCTGCAATTTCTAATGGTGCTGTATGTAGCAAATTATAATCATTTGTTTTTACTGGCCCGCCATTGTACATAAAAAATTTTTTGTTGCCTACAATAAAATGCTTTCTCGATTGTTTGTTTATTACAAAACCAATACTGCCATTATGATTATGTTGGATAATAAAAATTTTGGATTTAGAAAAATAATCGTTTTTAAGCAAGTTATTGCTTTCAATTATACAACCTTCGTGAAGTTTCATGCATTAAAAATAACCTTTCAATCTTTTAAATTTCAATTATTTTGAAAATAGTTTGCAAATTATTGTAACATATTTTAAATACACACGATTAGTAAATTAACAACTGAAAATAAACATTGGAGCAAACAAACATTATACAGGAGCATATTTTAATAGATGCATGTAAAAAAGGAAATTCTTTAGCGTTTACTCAGTTGTATAATTGTTATAGCAAAGATGTTTTTAATAGTATTCTAAGGTTTATTGATAATATAGCAGAAGCTGAAGATTTATTGCAAGAAAGTTTTTTGGCAGCTTATCAAAATCTTAATCAATTTGATACGCACAGCAATTTTAGAGCTTGGGTTAAAAGGATTGCTCTAAATAAAACAATAAGTTTTTTAAGAAAAAAGAAAATTGTATTTAATGAATGGAATGATAACATTGATTCACTTGATGAAATTATTGATGAAAGTAAATTTGCTTTTCAAGTGCAGTCTTTGCAAAAAGCTATACAGCAATTGCCTTATAGTTATAAAACCATCATTCAATTGTATGTGATTGATGACATACCACAAGAAGAAATTGGACAGATGTTAGGCCTTAGTCACAACACTGTAAGAACTCAATATCATAGAGCAAAACAAAAAATTTTACAAATACTACAAAAACAACAAGTTGTATGAGTAACAATCTAGAAAATTTTATATCACAAAACAAAGAAGCATTTAATACTGCCACACCATCTAATGATGTTTTAAAGCTATTGCAAAAAAATATTTTAGCACAGCAGCAAAAGCAACAAAAGAAAACTAGTATCATACGTTCTTTAAAATTTGTATCTGCTGCTTGTATATTGGTTTTGGCTGGTGTTGGTATTTATAACTTTAATAATAGTAAAAGTGTAGATGTAGCAAATAATTCAACCCATGTAAATGAAATTCCTAATATAGTTAAGAAGGTAGAAAATTTGCCTGTTGAAGATTTAAATAAATCCACTGCAATTAATAAAGAGACTTTAACTTCTACATTAATTAATCAAAATGAATTAGTAAAAAATAAATACATTATACAATTGCAAAACATGGATGCTCCTAGTAAAAGATACGTAGCAGCCACTGAAATTGTAAATAGTAAGCAGATTGATAAGGAAGTTGTTGATGCTTTAACCGCTTGTTTAAACAATGATCCAAATACCAATGTTCGATTAGCAGCTTTAGAGTCGCTTAGCATTTTTTATAAAGAACCTTTAGTAAAGAAAAGACTAATTGAAAGTTTAAACAAGCAAACAGACCCTATAGTAAAAATGACATTAATTGATGTGCTTACAAAACTTAGAGCAAACAATTTACAAAAAGAGTTGGAAAAAATTGTAAACGATGTACATGCACCAAAACCTGTAAAAGATCAAGCAAATCAAAGCATACACACTTTATCATTATAAATAAAATCAAAAAATCAAAAAATAAAAAATCAATCATGAAAAAAATAAACATCACATTAATTGCAACGCTTATATCAATTTGCAGTTTTTCTCAAACATTCAAACTCAATAAATCAACTGGTAAACTAGTAGTATTTTTAGGCAAAGTAAATATTGAAGGTTACGATGGTAAGGAAATTATTTTTAGTACTAACTCATCAGATTATGAAGAAGATGAGCGTGCTAAAGGTCTTAGAGCTATTGATGCAAGTGGGTTAGATGATAATAGTGGAATAGGATTGAACATTACAGAAAAGCAAAGTAGTATTGAAGTAAGAGCTATTGGGAAAAAAAATGAGAAAAACTTTACAATTAAAGTACCAAGCAATATGGCTGTAAGATGTGAATTTGACAAAGCCATTGGAAGTGGAACCATTAAAATAAAAAATGTAACAGGAGAAGTAGAAGTTGCAGTGGTTTATAACCGAGTTGTGTTAGAAAACTTAAGTGGCCCATTAACAATTAGCACTACTTATGGTAAACTAGATTGTAGTTTAACAGCAAATCCTAAGGGCCCAATTTCTTTAGTAGCACCTTATGGTCATGTAGATTTATCGGTTGATCCAAATATTAAAGCTAATGTAAATTTATATGCACCTTATGGCGACATTTTTGCATCAAGCGACATAAAAATTGATATTGATAAAAAAGATAGTGACATGGTTAGCTATAGTTCATCAAGCGTTAAGGGAAAAATCAATGGTGGGGGATTAGCATTGTCTATTAAAAGCAATTGGGGCAAGATTTATTTGCGAAAAATTGGGGATTTAAAAAAAATAAATGAAGATGCAGACACAAGAAACAAAGTAAATCGCAATGCCACTATCAATATTAATGAAGATAATTAAAAGTAAAATATTATAATCACTGAAAATTAAAAAAATCAAAAAATGAAAAATATATTTCTCCTCAGTATAATAATGTTAAGCTTTAATATAGGGAATACTCAAGTAAACTTAAGCAAGAGTTATGCAACTAATAACATAGAAAAACTAAAGCTGACGTTTGATTATCCTCAATTAGTAAAAGTTAAAACATGGAACAAAAACCAAGTTACCATTGAAGCCAAAGTAAATATAAATGAAGGGTTAAATAACGATGCCTTTGTTATTACAGAAACCACAGATGATAATGTTTTAAGAGTTGAAGGTAAAATTAAAAAGGTAGAAGATTTGCCAAGAAAAACAACCGTTTTTTTAAAAGATAAAACAATAACTTTTAGAAATAATGATGAATTTAAAAAATATAAAAAAGAGAATAATCTAAGTAATAATATTACTTGCAACAATGATATTGATATAGAAATTGAAGTTACTATTTATGTACCTGAGAAACTAGCAACTGAAGTAACTAGCACTTATGGGTTAATTGAGATTGTAAATTTTGCAGCACCTTTAAAAGCTACTTCTCCTTACAAAGGAATTGATGTTGTAATTCTAAAAGAAAACATAGGTAAACTTTCAGCTAGTACAAGCTATGGTGAAATACTAACTGATATAAGTTTTGATATCGAAGAAAAAGAATCTAGAGATTTTTATACTTACTTCAAAGCTAATGTTGGTAGTGGTTATAGCTATAATTTAAGTAGCACTTATGGTAAATTATATTTAAGGAAAAAAACATAGGAGCAAGCAAATAATGGGATATTAAATTGTACATCTTTATGCCATACAATTATTTGCAGCATTAATTATTAAAAGCATATTATTTCAAAAACTTTCGTAATAGTTTAAACTTTACGAAAGTTTTATTATTTGTACACTTGTGCTAACCTTCAATTTTGAAAAATAGTATTACTTATTTTAGATTGTACTAAAGCAAGCAATTATTTCCTTTACTTTGTTTATACTATGCTGCCTAACATTTTAATAGAAGAACAAGGTTTACGTGATGGTTTACAAACCCTGCCAATTACTATTGATGTTGAAAATAAAATAGAGTGGGTGAATATGCTTATTGCTGGTGGTTTAAAACGCATCCAAGTTACTAGTTTTGTAAATCCAAAACTTGTGCCACAACTGTCCGATGCTGCAGAAGTTATAAAACGATTGCCCAAAAAAAATGATGTTGTTTTTAGTGCATTAGTTTTAAATCTTAAAGGAGTTGAAAGGGCAATAGAAGCAGGGATAAAACACTTGTCCATTTCAATATCTGCAAGTAACACACATAGTTTAAAAAATGCCAATAAAACTATTGAAGCAGCAAAAGAGGAGTTTAAACGAATGGTTACTTTGGCACTAGCAAATGGAATTACTATTAGAGGAGGTATTCAATGTGCCTTTGGTTGTAGGTATGAAGGTGTAATTGATGAGAATTTGATTTACAACTTGGTACAAGATCATTTAGAAACTGGAGTGCAAGAAATAGCTTTAGCAGATAGCACAGGCATGGGTAATCCTTATCAGGTAAAAAGAATGATGCAAAAGGTAAAGCAAATTGCAAATGAAACACCCGTAGCTTTGCATTTGCACAATTCCGAAAACAAAGGATATGCAAATGTAATAGCTGCATTGGATGCAGGGGTTACTCAGTTTGATACAGCTTTTGGAGGGCTAGGGGGTTGCCCATTTATTAAAAATGCAACTGGTAATATTGCTACTGAAGATACTGTTCATTTGCTTCATCAATTGGGATATACAACCAATATTAACATCAAAGAAGTGTCTAAAATTACATTGGCAATGGAAGCTTTATTGAATCAAAACAACATTAATTCTCAATTACATATTCAAGGTTTAATGTATAAATTAGTGAATCAATCCAATATCAAAATTATTTAAAATAATGGCTACTATTTCACCATATAAAGCACTAGCACTCCAAGTTACTTGTAAAGCTATAAATAGTTTGGATAAAGTTGAAGCAAAAAAACAAATGCTCGAAACTATTGCTAATATTGGTTTACAGATAAAAGCTAGTAAAGCATTTATAGGGCAAGATTTGCAATTGGTTGTTTTGCCGGAATATTTTTTAACAGGTTTCCCAATGGGAGAAACTATTGAAGAATGGAAAGAAAAGGCTTGCATTTCAAATGGAGATGAGGTTTATAAAGCAATTCAACAAATTGCAATTGATAATAACATTTTTTTAAGTGGAAATGTGTATGAAAATGATATTCATTTCCCTAATTTATATTTCCAAGCATGTTTTATTATAAACCCAAATGGAGAAGAAATTTTAAAGTATAGAAGAGTAAATAGCATGTTTGCTCCAACACCACACGATGTATTGGATAAGTATATTGAAGTATATGGCGAAAAAAGTTTATTTCCTGTGGTTAAAACATCTATTGGAAATTTAGCTTGTATTGCTAGTGAAGAAATTTTGTATCCAGAAATTGCAAGATGCTTAGCCTTTAATGGTGCTGAAGTTTTTTTACATAACACCAGTGAAATTGCTAGTAATCTTTCATCTCAAAAAAATATTGCAAAACTAGCTAGGGCTATTGAAAATATGGCTTATGTTGTAAGTGCTAATAGTGCAAGTATTGTAGGTTATTCAATTCCTGCAGCTAGCACTGATGCTCATTCTCAAATAATAAATTATGAAGGTATAAAACTATGCGAAACTCTTTGTGGTGAATCTATGGTTGCCAATGCTACTATACACATTGATGCATTAAGGCATCATAGAAATAGGCCAGGTATGAGTAATTTTTTAAGCAGACAAAGGTTAGAGCTTTTTGCTCCTTTTTATACCCAAAGCATATACCCAGCTAATTCACTAATTAATAAAGATGCCAATAGAAATCACTTTATTGAGCAGCAACGAAAGACAATTACACTTTTGAAAAACAAGGGTATTGTTGAATAGGTGAAACTATTTTTAGCAAAGCATTTTAAACATCATTATGCAAATACGCAACCCACGAACAGGCCTTTACGATTATACTATAAACATTCCTTCTGAAAAAGAAATAAAAGTTTTATGCAATAATTTAAAATTTAATCAAGCTGATTGGAGTAAACAAAATATTGAAAATCGAATTAAAGTTTTGCAACAATGGAAACAAGAAGTTTCTACATTTAAACAAGAATTAATTGCAGCTTTAGCTAGTGATACTGGACGAATAAATGAAACAATCTTGGAAGTTGATTTGGTAGCTACTAGCATTGATAGATGGTGTAGCATTGCCCAAGATTATTTTAAGGATGAAGCTATAAAACAAAGTTCTATTCCTTTCATTCAATTGCAACAGCAAGTAGTGGCAGTAGGTTTAGTTGGTGTAATTTCTCCTTGGAATTTTCCATTATTGTTATCTTTAATTGATTCTATACCTGCATTATTAAGTGGCTGTGCTGTTATTGTAAAACCTAGTGAAGTAACTCCACGATTTGTTGATGTAATTCAAAAAACCATAAATGCTGTACCTCAATTAAAGCAAGTGTTTGCTTATGTACAAGGCGATGGAAGTGTTGGTGAAGCTATAGTAAATAATTGTGATTTGGTTTGCTTTACTGGTAGTACTTCTACTGGAAAAAAAGTGTATGATGCCGCTAGTAAAAATATGACTCCAGTATTTTTAGAATTAGGTGGTAAAGATGCTGCAATTGTATGCAAAGGAGCAGATGTGCAACGTGCAGCAGCAAGTATTTTGTGGGGAAGTACAGTTAATGCAGGACAAAGTTGCTTAAGTATTGAACGTGTTTACGTGCAACAAAGTATTTACAAACAATTTGTAGATGCTATTGTAAGTTTAGCAAAGAATATTGAGTTAAATAGTGTAGATATAAACAAAGGGGAAATAGGCCCAATTATTTTTGAAAAGCAGGCTACAATAATAAACGCCCAATTGCAAGATGCTATTGAAAAAGGTGCAGTTATAGAGTTTGGAAATGCAAGTTGCTGTGAAGTAAATGGAGGATTTTATTGCAAACCAACTATTGTAACCAATGTAAATCATTCAATGCAGCTTTTACAAGAAGAAACCTTTGGTCCCATTATACCTATAATGCCTTTTAATACTACTGATGAAGCTATTGCATTGGCTAATGATAGTGTTTATGGATTAAGTGGTGCAGTATTTGCAGAAACAAATGAACAAGCAATTGAAATTGCTAATCAGCTAATTGGTGGAGCAATAAGTATAAACGATTGTGCATTAACTGCCATAATGCACGAGGGTGAGAAAAATAGTTTTAAGCTAAGTGGTATTGGAGGCACTCGCATGGGACCCAACGCCATAAAACGATTTATGAAACAAAGAGTGCTTATAATTAACAATAATTTACAAACAAATAGCCCTTGGTGGTTTAAGTAAAATTATTGATATGATAATATTTAGTTTTTTAGTTGTTTTATTAATACTTTATTGCTGTTTAATTTTAGTTTATGCCAAATGGTATATTGCAATAAAACCTTTTGAAATTACCAATTCTTATACTCCAAGTCATAGTTTTAGTGTTATAATACCTGCAAGGAATGAGGCAACAAATATTGCAAATTGTATTAATAGTATTTGTGCAAATAATTATCCAACACATTTATACGAAATTATAGTGGTGGATGATTATAGTGAAGATGAAACTTCAAGTATTGTAAAACAATTACAACAGCAGTACAGCAATTTGAAGTTAGTAGAATTGAGTGAAATTTTGGGAGAAACAAATCTAAATTCTTATAAAAAAAAGTCAATAGAAATAGGAATTGCCAATGCTGTAAATGAATTTATTATATGCACTGATGCAGATTGTATTGTTCCCAAAAATTGGCTAATGTATTTTGATGGTTTTTTGCAAAAAACTAGAGCCGTTTTTGTGGCTGCTCCTGTTGAGTTTATAAAACAGAATTCTTTATTAAACGATTTTCAGTACATTGATTTTTTGGCAATGCAAAGTATTACAGCAGCAGCCGTAACTAAAGGGTTTCAAGCTATGTGTAATGGTGCAAACATGGCCTATAGCAGAAATGTTTTTTATCAAGTAGATGGCTTTAAAAATATCGATAATATAGCTAGTGGAGATGATATGCTCCTCATGCAAAAAATTAAAGCAAAATTCCCCACACGTGTTGGTTATTTGTTCGCGAAAGAAGCCGTTGTGAAAACTCCAGCTGCACCAAGTATTAAAGAATTTTTAAATCAGAGAATTCGTTGGGCAAGTAAGAGTAAAAATTATAAAGATTTTAATGTATTGCTTGTATTACTTTTAGTTTACTTGCTAAACATTAGTCTGGCGTTAGGTTTTATCATTGGATTGTTTAATATAAGTTTACTTGTAAAAATATTTTTATTAATTGTTTTGAAATCAGGGGTTGAATTTTATTTTTTAGATAAATCAAAAAACTTGTTTTCTGGTTTTTCATATTTAAAGTTTTTAGTACTGCAACCCTTTCATATGGTATATATAATTCTTGCAGGATGGTTGGGATATTTTAAAAAATATGAATGGAAGGGTAGAAAAGTTCAATAATTTTTTGCAATGAAAAGTGGTAAGCGTTTTTTCTTTTTTTTGATTTTGAGATGTTCTTTATAATGCTTTGATAAAAGAAAATTGTTACAGAATTATATTCTGAGTATACTTTTTACTAAAAACAAGTTAATCATTATTCAAAAATATTTTATGGCAAATAATTTTGCTATCTTGTATTTGCTTATTTTAGATTCTTATAATAATTTAAATTATTAACGATGGCTAATTTACAAACCAATTTTTTGGGTATTCAATCTCCCAATCCCTTTTGGTTGGCAAGTGCTCCACCTACAGATAAAAAAATAAATGTACTTCGTGCATATGAAGCTGGTTGGGGTGGTGTAGTTTGGAAAACATTAGGCAGCCAGGTTAAAAATGTATCTAGTAGATACAGTGCTGTTGATTATCATGGAAGTAGGGTAATGGGTTTTAATAATATTGAATTAATAAGCGATAGACCTCTTGCTATAAATCTTAAAGAAATTACAGAATGTGTAAAGTTGTTTCCCGATAGAGCAATGATAGTTTCATTGATGGCTGATAATAATAAAGAAGCTTGGCATACTTTAATTAAACAGTGTGAAGATGCTGGTGCCATGGGTTTTGAGTTAAATTTTGGTTGCCCTCATGGCATGACAGAAAGAGGGATGGGTGCTGCTGTAGGGCAAGATCCAGAAATAGCAAAAATGGTAGTGGAGTGGGTTATGGAAAAAGCTACCATACCAGTAATTACAAAACTTACACCAAATGTACATAGTGTAGTTCCTACTGGCAAAGCATGTGTGCAAGCTGGTACAAATGCTTTAAGCTTGATTAATACCATTCAAAGTGTTACAGGAATAGATTTAGATACTTTAGTACCTAACCCATATGTTGCAGGAAAAAGTGTTTTTGGTGGTTATTGTGGTCCAGCTGTAAAGCCAATTGCATTAAAAATGCTCACTACAATATCTCAAGATAAAACAACTAGTAAAGTGCCAATAAGTGGTATTGGAGGTATAAGCACTTGGAAAGATGCAGTAGAGTTTATGCTTCTTGGTGCAACTAGTGTGCAGGTTTGTACAGCTGCTATGAAGCATGGATTTAGAATAATAGAAGATATGTGTGAAGGAATGAGTAATTGGATGGATGAAAAAGGCTTTGCAACCACATCAGATTTTATTGGAAAAAGTATTGATAAAATTACTCATTGGGAAGATTTGGATATCAATTATCATCATATTGCAAAAATTAATCAAGATAAATGTATCCATTGTGGTTTATGCTATATTGCTTGTGAAGATACCTCTCATCAATCCATCAATTTACAAAAAGGTAACCCCTACAATACCTACACCATTAAAGAAGATGATTGTGTTGGGTGTAATTTGTGCCAATTAGTTTGTCCTGTAGATGGCTGCATCACCATGGAAGAAAATCGTGTAGCTCCCGAATATTTAAATTGGATAGATTTTCAGAAAAAAGGAATGCCTTTAAATGACCATTAGCTTTTTAAAAAATGGAAATACAATAAATTCGATGCTAATAATATTCTTTACAAAATATTCAACACTTGTTCTTTCATTTTCTCTAATTCATCTTTCATTAGCACTACCACTTTCTGCATTTGGGAATCATTGGCTTTACTTCCAGTTGTATTAATTTCTCTTCCAAACTCTTGCAAAACAAATCCTAGTTTTTTGCCTTTTGATTTTTCTTTGTCACTTAAAATTTCTCTAAAATAATTGCAATGATTTCTAAGACGAACTTGTTCTTCAGTAATATCGTTTTTTTCGATGTAGTAAATTAGCTCTTGCTCTAATCGGTTTTGGTCAATATTGTCTTTTCCCACTGCATCGGATAATAATTTTTCCAAATTTTCCTTTATTTTAAGTCTTCTATTGGGTTCAATTTCATCAATCTTCAATTGTAAATTTTCAATTATACTAAGTCTTTCAAGTAAATCTTTCTCCATGGCCAACCCTTCATCTTTTCTATGTTTTTCTAATTCCGTTAAAGCAGTTTCAAAGGCATTGGCAATTTTCAACCAATCTTCTTCATTAAGGCTTTCTATTGTTTGTGCTACAACATCTGGTAGTCTTAAAATGGCTGCTAGCAATGCACTATCATCAGCACTCAATTCATCTGCTACTTGTTTTGAAGTATTATAATAGGATTTTAACAAATCAGTATTTATGCTTACAGGCTTTGAGTTTCCATTGTTTTTTATAGATATAAAACATTCAACACTGCCACGTTCTAAATATTGATTTATAATGTTTCGAATTTGAATCTCGTATTGTTTTAAAAGTGGGGGTGTTATCATCCTCAAATCAAATTGTTTCCCATTAAGGCTTTTTATTTCAATCAAAAAAAACTTTCCTGCAATGGCAATTTCAGCACGCCCATAACCTGTCATTGAATATAACATATACTATTTTTAAAGTGAGTAAAACTAGTAGCATTATAGCTACAAAACAAAAAGAATGGAATATTGCCATCAATATATTAAAACTTTATTGAAATGTATTTTTTACACAATTAAAAAAACTTATAATTTAGCTGCTTAAAAACGATTTTAACTCTTATGGGTGAGCTTGCAATAAACAATAAAAAATTAATTAAAGACCCGTCTACATTAGTTTCTAGTTACCCAAAATTATCACTTAGTGTTGATTGTGTAATTTTTGGTTTTGATGAAAATAAACTTAAAGTGTTACTTATTAATAGCGACTTAGAAAAGTACAAAGGATTGTACACTTTACTTGGCGATGTTGTAAATGTTGATGAGGAAATTGATGCTGCTGCTTACAGAGTATTAAATCAAAGAACTGGTATGACAGATGTGTACTTAGAGCAAGTAAAAGCTTTTAGCCATCCAAATCGTCATCCTGGAGGAAGAGTGGTTACTATAGCTTATTGTAGCCTTTTAAATATTAAAGACCACGACTTAAAAATAACTGAAAACGACCTTCATTGGCATGAAATTGACAGTATTGATAAAATGGGTTTTGACCATAAAAAAATATTAATTACCTGCTATGAGTGGTTACAAAAAATGATTAAAGAAGACCCGCTTATTTTTAATCTTTTGCCAGATAAATTTAGTATGAGGCAACTGCAAAACGTGTATGAAACCATTTGGGATATTGAACTAGATAGACGTAATTTTAGAAAGAAGTTTGCCAGTATGGATTTGTTAGTAGATGTTGGCGAAATGGAAGAAGATGTATCCCATAGGCCAGGAAAACTTTATAAGTTTAATTTTGAGAAATACAACAAGAAAAAGAAAAATTGGGTAGGTGTAGATTTTTAATGCAATGCTTTTACAAGAAGTGTAGTCAATAAAATAAAAAAGACATGAAACTATTACTTTTTTACGCTTTTTCATCTGTTTTGTTTTTTACCTGTAACAAAACCGATAGCACACCATCCACAACAGAGGTGGATATTAAAATAATTCACACCACTTGTGTTCAAACCATTGCAAAAGTTATTACGCCAAACAGTACAATTGGTGTAAATTGGAGTAAACAAGGCGTTTTGCACAATAATGCTTTTAATATTGGCTCCTTAAATGCCTTTAGGGTGGATAGTGTAAACCAAGTTTTTAGGGTTAAAATTCTTAATTCAGCCACTTCGCCCCAAGTAATTTGTGCAATGGCCGATATTGCTGGCACAACCGTTTTGCACGATGTGCAAAAGTTGTAACAAGCATATTTTTAAAATAATTATCATATAATTTCAAAATGGTGAACTTAGTTTCACCATTTTTGCATTTGCAACGTAGCTACAAAAAAACGTTTCCCCCAAAATGCCAGTTTT
Organism: Chitinophagaceae bacterium; assembly: GCA_049242885.1. Classification (GTDB taxonomy): domain Bacteria; phylum Bacteroidota; class Bacteroidia; order Chitinophagales; family Chitinophagaceae; genus CAIVPM01. Next base: position 2,374 of record JBMLOQ010000156.1, on the reverse strand, counting down.
TAATCAAAGTAGAAGTGGAATTATACAAATAATATTTGGTGCTGTTTTTATTATTATCATTCTTCAACTATTAAACTTACAAATTTTTTCAAGCCAATATAAAATAATGGCCGATAATAATGCTATTGTTCGCAATGTGGTATATCCAGCAAGAGGTATTATATACGACAGAAAAAAGCAAAGTTTGCTAGAGAACAAAATAATGTACGATTTAATGGTAACTCCAGCCGAGCTTAAAGGGATAGATACACTAAGCTTTTGCCGATTATTAAATATAGATACTGTTGAATTCAAAAAACGAATTAAAAAGGTAATCAACAAAACTGGTAATGCATTTAAGCAAGGCGTTTTCGAGTCACTTTTATCCGACGAAAAAATGGCTCGTCTTACCGAGGATATAAATCAATTTAGTGGGTTTAGCTTATTAGAGAGAAATGTAAGAACTTACCCATCAAATGCTGCTGGTAATGTTTTAGGATATATTGCCGAAGTGGATACTGGCTACTTAAGACGTCATAAAGGGGATGGTTACGAAATGGGAGATTATGCAGGACTTACTGGCCTTGAACGCAGTTACGAAAAAGTATTAATGGGTACAAGGGGTGTAAAACGATTTACAAGAGATAAAAACTCAAAAATGCTAGGTGCTTTTGAAAATGGAAAGTATGATACCATGCCAGTTGCAGGAAAAAGCTTGTATAGCAGTTTGGACCTTGAACTTCAAAAACTTGGCGAAAAATTAATGAGTAATAAAGTAGGAAGTATTGTTGCCATAGACCCCAGAACTGGTGGAATTCTGTGTATGGTTAGTGCACCAACCTATAATCCAAATTACCTTACAGGCAGTGATAGAAGAAAACATTTTGGAGAAATGTTTAATGATCCACGACAAGCATTGCAAAACCGCCCTGTAAGCAATACTTACTCTCCTGGTTCTACATTTAAAACCTTTGTTGGTATTGTGGGCATGAATGAAAGCATTATTAACGATAGATTTACTGTTGGTTGTGGAGGTGCATATTATGGTTGCAGAAGAATGGGCTGCCATGCCGTAGGAACGTTTAATTTAAAATCTGCCATTGCAATGAGTTGTAATAGCTATTTTGCTACTGTGTTTAGAAAAGTTTTAGATAGTGACACCTATCCTACAAGAGATAGTGCCTTAAATAAGTTTAACGAATATGCTTATAGTTTTGGAATGGGACAAAGATTAGGTATTGATTTACCCAATGAAAAAAAAGGAAATATTCCAACTTCTAACTATTACAGAGGAATTCATGGGCCAAAATGGATGAGTTGTAACATTGTAAGTAATAGTATTGGGCAAGGTGAAGTAACTACAACACTTACCCAATTGGCTAATGTAATGGCCATTATTGCTAATAAAGGGTGGTATTACACGCCACATTTAATTGATAGCATTGAAGGTGGTGACGAATTCGATGCTTTAGCAAACTACAAAATAAAAAATAAAACCTTACCCATTGCCGATAGTATTTTTGAAGAAGTACATGCAGGTATGCAACAAACAATTGAATCGGGTACTGCTGGTAATACAAAAATTGAAGGCATTACTTTTTGTGCAAAAACAGGTACAGTTGAAAATACATTAAAAGGCGTAAAATTAAAAGACCATAGTTTTTTTGGTGCTTTTGCCCCAAGAAAGAATCCAAAAATAGCTATAGCTGTAATGTGCGAAAATGCAGGCTTTGGTGCAACAGTTGCTGGGCCAATTGCTAGTTTGTTAATCGAAAAATATTTAAAAGATAGTATTACCAGTAAAAGCAGATTGGCTGAAATTGAAGAAACAGCAAAGAAAAAAATTATTCCTTCTTACATCCAAGAAGCTTTAAATAAAATGGAAGCTGAAAAGCAAGCAAAGCTAGATTCTATAAATGGATTGCTTGATATGGATAAAGAAGCTAAAGATGCTTTAGAAGAAATAGAAGATTCTAAGCCAATTATACCAATAAAACCAATTAAAGACGACAACAAAAAACCAGTTTCAACACCAAAAGATTCTATGACATTAGTTAAAAAAGAGGAAGAAGATTAGCAAAATGTTTAATCTTTTGTATGTTTAATATGTTGTTTTTGTGAGTTAATTTTTTATTTTTTCACATTTTATCTATACTAAACATTAAATATTCAATAATAAATATTCAATATAACAAACCTCCTATTTTTGCCGTCTAATTTTAAATAATGAAGATTTCTAATAAACTTTTATTAAGCATCATCTTAGTTGCAGTTGCAACAGGCTTATATAGAGCTACACCTTTAAGAGAGCAAGGGTTTGCTCCACAATTGGCAGTTACTATTTTTAGTGGTTTTTTGTTTGCCAATCATAAAAAATGGGCATTTGCTTTACCAT
>JBMLOQ010000155.1:2928-5663 GCA_049242885.1 Chitinophagaceae bacterium | reverse complement strand
CCTTCTTCTTGTGTGTTGTTTAAAGGAATGCAACGAATGGTGGCTTTTGTAAGTTCTTTAATTTTATCTTCTGTTTCTGGTGTACCATCCCAATGGGCAGACACAAAACCAGTTTTTGTATCTAAAACTTGTAAAAACTCGTCCCAAGTATTTACAGGTGTAATATGTTCGTCTCTGTATTGTTTTGCTTTATTAAACATGTGTAATTGAATTTCATTTAGCAATTCCTTTACATAAAAAGCAATACCATTTAGTGTTACAGTTTCTTTTGTTTTTTTATCTCTTCGAGCAACTTCAATTACATTATTGCTTAAATCTCTTGTACCTATTGCTAAACGTACTGGCACACCTTGCATTTCGTATTGTGCAAATTTCCATCCTGGGCGGCTGTTTTCATTGTTATCGTACTTTACTCTTATGCCTAAGTCTTTTAAATGCTGTACAATTTCGTTTACTTTGTTGGTAATGAGTCCTAACTCTTCATCACTTTTAAAAATGGGTACAATTACTACTTGCAAAGGAGCAATTTTTGGAGGTAAAATCAATCCATCATCATCACTATGTGCCATTACCAAACCACCTATTAATCTTGTACTTACACCCCAACTAGTAGCCCATACATAATCTAACTTGTTTTCTTTATCGGTAAACTTAACATTGAACGCTTTAGCAAAATTTTGACCCAAAAAGTGTGATGTGCCAGCTTGTAATGCTTTACCATCTTGCATTAAAGCTTCGATACAATATGTATCTTCGGCACCTGCAAAACGCTCGTTTGGTGTTTTTACTCCTTTTATTACTGGCAAAGCCATATACTCTTCCACAAAATTGGCATACACTTCTAGCATTTTTTCAGTTTCTTCTATAGCTTCTTGCTTAGTGCTATGTGCTGTATGACCTTCTTGCCATAAAAATTCAGCTGTACGCAAAAACAATCTTGTTCTCATTTCCCATCTTACAACATTTGCCCACTGATTTATTAAAATTGGCAAATCTCTGTAAGATTGAATCCAATCCCTGTAGGTGTTCCAAATAATTGCTTCACTTGTGGGGCGTACAACTAATTCTTCTTCTAATTTAGCTTCGGGATCTACTATTAATTTTCCTTTATTGTTGGGATCTGCTTTTAAGCGATAGTGTGTAACTACTGCACATTCCTTAGCAAAGCCTTCGGCATTTTTTTCTTCGGCTTCAAATAAACTTTTTGGTACAAATAATGGGAAATAAGCATTTACATGGCCAGTGTCTTTAAACATTTTATCCAAAACATCTCTCATGTTTTCCCAAAGAGCATAACCATATGGTTTTATAACCATGCAACCACGCACAGCACTATAATCGGCTAAGCCACTTTTTAAAATAAGATCGTTGTACCACTGACTGTAATCTACTGCTCTACTTGTAATTTCTTTTGCCATTATTATAGTTGTTCTTTTAGGCTCAGCAATAAACGCAAAGCCTTTTCCTTAAAATTTTGAATGCAAACTTAACTGTTTGGAATAGAAGTTTTTAAAGAAAAAATCAGGATTTTTTACGTTTTTTAAGTTTTAAAACTTCACTTAAAATACCAAGGAAAAACAAAAATGATATAATTGATCTTACATATACACTAGAATTGCTAGGCATAAGCCAAATTGTAATTGTAAAGACAGCCAAAAAGGTGATGATTACTATTGATTGTGTTTTGCTTGACAGTTTTCTAAAAAAATAAAAACCAAGATAAAATATTGAAGCTAAAACTAAAATTGAAAGTATTTCTAAAAGGGTACTCATTATTATAAAAACTATAAAATTTTACGCTTTTGCATTTAAAAAAACTTCTGCCATCATACACCTTGCACTTCCACCCCCATTTGTTTCAATGGTTTCTAAACTGCTGTGAATAATAGTGTTGTATTTTTCGATTGATGCTATTTGCTCTGTTGTTAAAACATGATATGCCTGAGAGCTCATTACCAAAAAAACGTCTCCATTTAGATTTCCAACTTGCAACATATTGCCAGCAAAATGATTCATTTGATGGTAACTAATTTCTATTATTTCTTTCCCTGTAGCTTGAATAGTAGATTTTAAGAATGCCCTTTCTTGCAAATTGGTTACACACTCTAAACAAACTACTACAAACTTGTTAGCTACACACATCATTACATTGGTGTGGTAAATGGGTTGCCCTTGCACATCATTGGCTATAAAAGTTACTGGCTTATAATTCATTTTACTACAAAACTCTTGCAAGGCAGGCAGCTGGGTTCTTACACTTAAGCAGGCATAAGCAATGTTATTTTCTCTATCAAGCACCATGCTTCCTGTGCCTTCATTAAAAATATTCGTTTGCTCAAACTCAGTAAAATCTATGGTTTGCTCAATATTAAATTTTTGTTTTACAGCTTCTAAAACAGATTGTTTTCTTTCTAATCTTCTGTTTTCGGCAAACATTGGGTATAAACAAATAGTATTGGTGTGAAAAGAAATCCAATTGTTTGGGAAAATAGAATCTGGCGTAAATGGCTCTGGTGTGTCGTTTACAACAGTAACATCTATACCATTGCTTTGCAGTTTTTGTACAAAAATATCAAACTCATGTAAAGCTTGTTGTTGCACATTTTGCTGGTTGGTTGGTACCTGAAAGCTGTTGTTTACCGCAGTTTCTGCATTAAACGCAAAACCAACTGGGCGAATCATTAATAGTTGATGAGTAAATTGTTTCATTAGTAATTAGTATTTAGTAGAGGGTA
>JBMLOQ010000155.1:0-2828 GCA_049242885.1 Chitinophagaceae bacterium | reverse complement strand
CAATGAAAACCTCCCCTAGCTCTCGATAATTCGGCACTTGGCATAAGTATTACAGTATCTTTTATGGTTGCTGTATTTACCACACCATCTTCTAGCTGTTGCAACAAATCTTTTACATGAACAATTGTAAACCCTTTTGCTGCAAAGGCTTCAGTGGTTTTATCGTTTCTGTCGTATGCCAAAACAACCCCTTCTTTTATGGCTAGTAAATTGCAACTATCTGTCCATTGTTCTCTTGCACTATAAGGAAACTCATTATTACCACTAAATATAATAGTAACATCACCTGTAACCTTTAAATCGGTTTTGCTTATATCAATCAACAATTCTTCCAGGCTTATAAATTCTTTTGGGTTGTTGGGGTTGTTTTTTTGAAACTGTAAAATTTTTATCTTTTCTTCTTTCTTTACTTCTAAAATTCTTTCTATATCATCTTCACCTTCGTGTTTTATGGTTTTGGTGCTAAAGTTGCCTAGCATTACCCAAGTACATTTTTTAACCTGTGTAAACACTGTATCTATGTGCATGTAGTCTCTTTTCTTAGGAATTTTTACTACGGTTATTTTATCAACAATTCCTTTTGCAAAAAGTGTGTTGGCAATTTTTACAGCAGCTTCGCTACTGGTTCTTTCGCTTACGCCTACCAATAAGTGATTTGGAGCAACCACCATTATATCTCCACCTTCTAAAGTTACTCTTCTATCATCTTCTTCTTTTGGTAATAAAAAGCTATGATGGCTATCGCTAAGCTCAATAATATTATCTTTATAATTTACAAACAGTGGATGATTAAAGAAAATGTATTTAGCCAATAAAGCCTCTCTTGTTCTTGCTTTTTTTGCTGGCTTGTTCAATAAAATATAATTGTTAATTGTAATGCCAATATCTCTTGTAAAAATAAAATTAGGTATTGGTGGAAAAAGCAATTCTTTATCATCAGACGTGCCGCTAATAAAAGTTTTGGCAAGCTCTACTGTTGAATATTTGGTAAGTTTATTTTGCGTATCATAAGTACAATTTTCGATAGCACATACGCTAGCAATTAACTCTTTTTTTAAACTATCATTTTCTAAAATTTGAGCTAGCAACCATTGCAATTCAATTACATTTTCAGATGCATGAAAATTAGGGCTTTCGGGTTTATAAAAATCTCTGTTGGCATCAATGGTTTTTAATTTGCCTTTTATTTTTTGTGGGTCTAAAAAATACATTAAAAGTTTAGTGTAATAGTCGTACTCGTTTTTACGAATTGTGTTTAAGTGTACAATATCTTCAAACAACCAATCTTGTGCTTTTGATGGAACTACTTTTCCTAATCCACTATCTGGACTGTGAACTAATAAACGCTTTAATGTTCCTACTTCTGATGAAACTTGTATTTGTTGCATAATTTGTTTTTTTGATATTGATTAAGGCTGTAAAATAGATAATGATTTTTGAATAATTGCAATACTTTGGTGTATTTGCTCCTCGTTAATTATTAATGGTGGTGCAAAACGAATTTTATCGCCATGTGTAGGTTTTGCTAATAAACCATTGTTTTTAAGTTCCATACAAAAATCCCAACTTGCTTCTGGGTTTTTATGTTCTATTACAATGGCACTTAGCAACCCTTTACCCCTAATTGCTTTAATAAATGGAGAATTAATTTTTGCCAATTCACTTCTAAATAATTCGCCCATAAGCATGGCATTTTCGGCCATATTTTCATCTTTTAAAACTTGCAAAGCTGCCATTGCAACTGCACAAGCTAAAGGATTTCCACCATAGGTGCTACCATGCTCACCAGGTTTAATATTTAGCATTACTTCATCATTAGCCAACACTGCTGCTATTGGCATGGTTCCACCACTTAATGCTTTTCCTAAAATTAAAATATCGGGTTTTACGTTTTCGTAATCACAAGCCAATAATTTACCAGTACGGCAAAGACCAGTTTGTATTTCATCGGCAATAAACAGTACATTGTACTCGTTGCACAGGTTTCTTACTTGTTGTAAATATCCATCATCAGGAATTACAACGCCTGCTTCGCCTTGAATAGGTTCTACCATAAAGGCTGCTACATTTTTATCTTGAAAAGCTTTTTCTAACGCCACTACATCGTTATAAGGCACAACATCAAACCCTGGCATAAATGGACCAAAGTTTTTATAGCTGCTAGGGTCGGTACTGCTAGAAATAGCTGCAAGGGTACGACCCCAAAAATTACCTTCGGCAAAAATAATTTTGGCTTTATTTTCTTCAACGCCTTTTTGGGTATAAGCCCATCTACGAGCTAATTTTATGGCAGTTTCGCCTCCCTCTACACCTGTATTCATGGGCAACACCCTATCGAATCCAAAATAGTTGGTAATGTATTGAGCATATTCGCCCAATAAATTATTATAAAATGCCCTACTGGTAAGTGTAAGTTTTGCAGCTTGGTTTTGCAATGCTTGTATAATTTTTGGATGACAGTGCCCCTGATTTACGGCACTATAACCACTTAAAAAATCGAAGTATTGTTTGCCTTCTACATCATATAAAAAAACACCTTCGCCTTTTTCTAACACTACAGGAATTGGATGGTAATTGTGTGCACCATATTTTTCTTCTAAATCTAAGAAATGCTGGGTTTTTGCAGCAAATGTTTGCGTATGCATAAAAATATATTAATGCTGCCTTTATTGGCAACCTATTTTGTGAATTATTGAATTGAAAATAACGAGAAATTCTACAATGGCAAGGCCAAGAGAAATTGTAATTTATAGATGATCTAAGAAATCTAGATTTAGTAATAGAAACTTCATAAAGCTTTATAGGCTGCAATGATATGGCAAATTTTG
>JBMLOQ010000154.1:0-41515 GCA_049242885.1 Chitinophagaceae bacterium | reverse complement strand
CCAATTAGTTTAAAGAATTTTAATGGTACCTTAAAAAATGGTGCAGTTGCTTTGCAATGGACAACATCTAACGACTTAAACGCTAATGGCTTTGAAGTTGAAAAACAAGAAGGAAGCAGCTGGAAAAATTTAGGTTTTGTATCTGCCTTAAACAATGCAAATGGAAGTACTTATACATTTAATGATGTAAACTTAGCTACAACTAACGTTTATAGAATTAAAACCATTTCAAAACTTGGCGACTTTAAATACAGTCAAATTGTTGTAATAAATGGTCGTACAGCAACTGCAACACAAGTTTTCCCAACCTTAATTAAAGGTGGAAATATTAATATCAGAACTAATGAATTAGTAGATGGAAAAGCTAATGTTAGAGTTTTAGATATTGCAGGCAAAGTAGTTAAACAAACAAGTTTAAATGTAACTAAAGGTGATGTTACTCAAGCTTTTGCATTACCAAGTTTACAATCAGGAATGTATATGGTAGAAGTAAAAACTGCATCAAATACAACTAATGTAAAAATTATGGTAAATTAATTTCAATTTACTAATTAACTTATAAGAATAGGCTGTCATTGAATAAATTTCTTTGACAGCCTATTTTTTTTAAAATACTTTAGTTAAAATTCTTTTGTACTTTATTAAATTGTATTACTAAAATCAGATCTTCCAAACATTAAAATTTGAGTTTCAAAGTATTTTCAAAGGAATTTGCATTAGCAAGGTTAAGCTATCCTAAAAATTGCTATTAAAGAATCGTATTTACAGGATCAGAAGATGTAAAATGGATGAGAATTTTTAACTGAAAAACTTAATTAATACAACCACCAAATAGGCTATTGAATTCAGAGAATTATTTCTTAAAGTATACAAAAAAGAATATCAGTTGTATTTAGCCTATGCAAAATCGAGTTTTACAAACAAGTAAATGTAAAAAAAGCATTTGCACAAGGGCAAATGCTTTTCTAAATTTATATGTAACCGAGAAAACCTAAAATGCTGGATCTGGTGGGGTGTTAGGATTGTTATCTCTTTCTCTAAATGGATAAGGGAAAAAGTTTCTTCTTCTTTCAGAATTAGGACGATTAACACGACGCATATCTTCTAACTTTAAACCACTCATATACAATTCAATACATCTATTACGATATATTTCGTTTAATAAACTTGGAGCATCCACTGTACCAGTATATCCTGCAGCAATATTAGCACCAACACCATGAGGATCAGCAGATGGAGATTGTTGCAGCACTTGGTCGATTAGTGCTTTAGCAGAAGCTAAATCTGGAGCAGCCTGGAATAGCAAACATTCTGCACGTATTAATTTCATTTCATCAACTAAATATATAGGAATTGCTTGTGTTGTAGCAGTAAAAAAGCCTCTCATTCTATACCTTGGACTTGCAGTTGAAATTAATTGAGTATAAAAAGGTACACGTGCATCTGTTAAACTTGCAGCCAAGCTTGCTGGTAAACCTAAAGTAGAATCTATAGGTTGATAAACATTACCACTTGCAGTTACATTAATAAATACTTGATTAGGATTTAATGCATCAAAATTCCAAGTGCTAGTTACTGTTGTACTTACAGCTGAAGCAGCAGCTAATGCATCTCCTAATCTACCAGTATACAAAGAGTATCTTGCTTTTAATGCTTGTAATGTATTAGTAATACTTATTCCAGCTGGAATATCGTTTGTAAATATTGCATTTGGAGGATTAGCAGTTACTGCTGCAATGCCATTGTTTAAAACAGCAATGGCTTTGGCAAAACCTTGAAGACGACTTATAAATTTTGATGGAGATGATACAGGAGCACCAATGGTATCTGGCACTTGCTGCCAATACATACATAAATTACCTAAGGCATTTGCTTTTAAAATAGATGCATAGCCAATTAAGCCACTCCTATAATTAGGATCTGCTACAGTATTTGCTACTCTAAGTACATTATCTGCCTCAAATATTACTTTGCAATTATTAATCCATAAACTACCCAAAATACCATTGTTTCCATCTACACTTGCACCACCAACTGCAAGGTTAGCTTCAGATAAGTTACCAATATTTACTACAAACGCTTCTCCAGTAGTTAAAGCATTTGAACTTATCATTTGCGGTACAATAGTCATGCTCATAATACGTTGAGCACCTACTAAAGCACCAGTCATTCCTTTAGGGCTACTAAATACATCAGGCGTTGATGCAGCATTTGGGTTTAAGTATTCTTTTTTACAACCCACCGTTGTTATCATCAATAAAACTGATGCAACAACATAAATATTTTTTATTTTATTTTTCATGTGTTTATATTTTATGATGATTAAAATTTAGCAGAAATACCAAAACTTATTGTTCTAGGAATTGGCACAGCACCAAAGTCTAAACCTCTTAAAATGGTACTTTGTCCACCAGAGTTTACTTCAGGGTCGTAACCTATATAATTTGTCCAAACAAATAAGTTTCTTCCAGAGAAGTTAATACTTAAATCTCTAAAAATTTTGTTTACTTTTCCTAAATTATAACTTACAGAAATTTCTCTTAACCTTACATTGCTTCCATCATCAACTCTCCATTGTTCAATGTTATAAATACCAGTTGGTACAGGTGCATTTGCTGCTCCATTGTATCCACTTATATATCCTCTTGGTAATTGACCTCTATGTTCCATTTCTGCAATTTTACCATTACCTACCCCTTGTCTTGTTCTAAAATCGGCATTAAATACACTATTTCCTTTAGTGGCATCAATTTGTATTCTTACACTAATTTTTTTGTAAGTAAACTCATTGATTAAAGTTGTAGTATAAGTTGGGTTAGGATCACCAATAACTTTTCTTAATGGAGTACTACCCGCAGCAGGGATTCCTTCACCATTTAATTGTGTTGCAGGACCTTGATAGTTTTGTTGAGTGTAAGTCATTACACTGTTTTGAATACCATAAGCAGTTCTTGGAATACCAGCAGGACTTAATACTAAACCAGCATGGTTAGGTAATCCATTACTATTTTTAGTAAGGTTTCCTTTACCATCTTGAGTCATAAAGAATGTTCCATAAAATACACCAACTGGTTGACCTTGAATTAAAGCAACAGGTGCACCAGAGTTTGTTGCAAATTGAATTAACGCACTACCAATATTTAACATCTCATTTCTATTTCTATTGTAAATACCAGTTATGTTCCAACTAAAATCTTTTGTTTTAACTGGGGTAGCAGATAACATAAGTTCAAAACCCGTGTTTTTTAAATTACCAATATTATCAAGTAGCGAAGAGAACCCAGTTGATGGGGCAATAAATCTATTTAACAATAAATCATTTACACGTTTGTCATAAATATTCATTGTAAAAGAAATTCTATTATTCAAGAAAGCTAAATCAAGACCAAACTCTAATTCTTCTTGACGTTCTGGGCGAACATTAGTATTTGCAAGAGTTGAGCTAGAATTTAAAGCTGTTCTGCTGTTAAATGAAGAAGCTCCATAAACATTAAATCTGTCGTAAGCTCCAATTCCAGTAAGATTTCCACTTTCTCCATACGCTAAACGAACTTTAGCTAAATCCCACCATTTGCTTACGCCTAATTTACTCCAATAATCAGCACTGCTTGCAACATAACTAACATTTGCTTTAGTGTATACTTGATTTCTTTGATCTGGTCCAAAAACACTAGAACCATCTCTTCTAATTGCAGCAGTTACAAATAAATGGTTACGGAATTTAAAGTTTTGTTGTAAAAATAAACCACTAATGCTAAATTCACTTCTACTGTCTGCACCAGCAATAATTGTACTTGCTCCAGTAACTGTTTGTACAAATGGAGCCATACCTCTACCTTGATTAAGAATATAATGATTTCTTTCGTATTGCTCACTATAGCCTACTTGTGTAACACTTGAAAGGTCTTTTGTAATATTAAAAGAATAAGTTGCATTAACGTCATGGTTTATTCCAAAAAAGCTATTGGTTGCAGCACTTGCATAACCATTTAATGTTGGGTCGTTACCTGTTGTACCTCCTCCAAAAAAAGCTGCATTTACATTGTAAGCAAAAGGCGGCATAAATGTATTACCTGTGCTGCTTATAGCATCAACACCTAAAGTATAATCAAAAGTTAAATTTTTAACGGGTTTAAGTTTTAAGCCTACATTGCTCATAACCCTGTTTGTTCTACTTACTTGTTGAAAATCTTCGATAACTGATATTGGATTTACCCTACCCAAATTACCAATAGTTTGCAAATTACCTAAACCGTCTCTAGCTCTTAAATTATGGAAGTTTCCAAGAATAGTTACAGAGTTCATAGGAGAGAAGAAAGTGTTTCCTTCTGGCTTTTCATTTGCAGTGCTATTTACATAGTTTAAACCAATATTTATAGAAGCCCATTTGTTTAATTTTTGGTCTATGTTGCTTCTAAAGCTAAATCTTTGAAAATCTGTATTTCTGATAATACCTTGATTGTTAAAATAAGATCCAGAGAAAAAATATTTAGTTAAATCAGTACCACCACTAACACTTATATTATTGTCTATACCCATACCGTTTTGAAAAATCAAATCTTGATTATCATATCTAGTTACAGCTGTAGTATTTGTTAAAGCAGGACTAAGAATATCTTGTGTTTGAGAGCCTGGACCATCTGTTGGGCCACCAAATTTAGTAGGAGCTTGGTTTACATCCAATCTTTTTCTTAAGCTACTAAATAAAACATTGCTAGTAAAAGTAACTTGTGCTGCACCAGTTGTCCCTCTTTTTGTAAATATTTGTACAACACCACTATTTGCACGACTACCATAAATTGCTGCAGCAGCTGCACCATTTAAAACTTCAATTCTTTCAATATCGGCAGGGTTAATATCTACTAAACGGTTTGTACCAACTACACCAACAACATTTCCTCCATCATAATTACTTTGTGTATTTGTAACCCTTGGAGATCCGTTATTTACAATTACACCATCAACAATGTATAATGGTTCTGATGATGAGTTTACAGAACTCACCCCTCTAAGTCTAACACTCATCCCACCTGCAGGGTCACCACTATTTTGTGTAATTTGTGCCCCAGGAGTTTTACCTTGCAATGCTTGTAAGGCATTACTTGCTGCACCTTTAGTTAAATCTTCAGCTTTTAGAGTGGCAACATAACTACCCAACTGTTTTCTTGTTGTACCAGCACTTGTACCAGTTACAATCACTTCGTCAAGCTTACTTGTACTTTCTTTAATACTGGCATCTAAAGTTGCGGTATTAGCAGTAATTCCTTTTTCGGTGTTTACAAATCCTACACCACTAAATACAACAGTGTAATTGCCAGGTTTTAAACTGCCACTGTTTAAAGTATAAAATCCATTGTTGTCGGTTACGGTACCTACTTTTGTTCCTTTAATGGTTACTGTTACACCAGCAGCAACGCCACCATCGGAAGTAGTTACTTTACCGCTCAATTTAATTTGTGCAAAAATTGCATTTGCAAATAGCACAAAAACTAGCAAGAACAAGCTTTGTTTTATTTTGCCTTGCATAAGAGTAGTACAGATTCTCTTCATGTTTTGTTTTTTTTGTTTGTGAAATAATAAATGTTTAATAAATAGTTATACCTTGTTGTTTAAAGTTTTCTAATTGCTCGTCGGTTGGTTCTAATTCTGTAATTAGATAATCAATTTTACTAGCGTCGCAAATTTTTATTTTCTGTTGTGTATTTAATTTTTCAGAAATACTTAAAAGCATTGTTTTCTCGCTTACTTCTATCATTGCTTTTTTTATTTGTACAATATCCCAATCGTTATCAGTTAATCCCATATTTATATCAAGGGCATTAATACCCATAATGCACAAATCGGCTCTAATATTTTTTATTTTTATAATGGCTTCGGCACCAACAGCAATTTGCGATTCTTTGGAAATTTTATCGCCAATAAATATTACATCAATATTTGGATGATTGCTATATTCTAAGGCAGCAGCAAGACTTACTGTTAAAAATGTGGCTTTTAAATTTTCGGGTAGCATATGTGCTAATTCAATTACAGTAGTGCCACCACTTGTAAGTATAAACATCCCATCTTTAATAAATGGAATTACTTTTTGTGCAATCAGTCTTTTTTTATCAACTCCATAAACATAACCATTAGAGAAAGATTTGTGAAAAGATTTAGAAATTGCACCACCATGAACCTTTATTATTTTTCCAGCTTCGTCTAGTTCGTTTAAATCACGTCTAACTGTATCTTCAGATACATTAATTTCAACACATAAATCGCTTGATAAAACCTTGTTGTGTAAGTTTAATTGGTGCAAAATGTAGGCTTGCCTTTCGCTTTTTAGCATTATTTTTTCGTTAGAAACACAAATATGAGGAAAATAATTAATTAACAAAATTAAAAAACGCAGAAAAACGCAACTATTTGCTTATAGATTAAATAAAAAATTTAAAGCTGACCTAAAAAATGAAAAAAATCATTCAAAAAATGTTTAATCTTTAAGATATTTAAATTAAACAAGATTATTAACATTTTTTTGTTTTTCTAAATCAAACTTTATTTTCGTGAAAGATAACTAATTAATGCAAGTGTTAGAAACCATAAGAATAGCCATTTTAGATTTATACGAAGGAAAAGAGAACCAAGGAATGAGGTGTATAAAAGAAATTATCAATCTTTGGGGTGATTATAATAATTTGTGTGTGGAGTACGAAGTTTTTGAAGTAAGACTAAAAAATGAAGTACCCAATCTAAACTTTGATGCCTACATTTCAACAGGTGGGCCAGGATCTCCATTAGAAAGTGAGGGTAGTGATTGGGAAGCTGCATATTTTGGTTGGTTGCAAAATATTGAAAACTATAACAATGATATTTTAAACGAAAATAAAAAACATGTATTTTTTATTTGTCATAGTTTTCAACTTGCTTGTAGGCACTATAATGTTGCAACTGTTTGCAAAAGAAAAAGCACATCTTTTGGTGTTTTTCCTATCACTATGCTCGAGGATGGAAAGCAAGAAATTGTTTTTGAAGGATTATTAAATCCATTTTATGTTGTTGATAGTAGAGATTTTCAAGTAATAGATCCAAATTATGAGGTTTTAGAAAAAATGGGAGCTACTTTATTGGCATTGGAAAAAGATAGACCACATGTGGCTTTGCAAAGAGCCATTATGGGTGTTAGATTTTCGCCTTATTTTATTGGCACTCAATTTCACCCAGAAGCTGATGCAATAGGTATGCTAAAGCATTTAGAAACACCCGAACGTAAAGCAACTGTTGTAGAAACCCATGGATTGGCAAAATGGGAAAACATGATGGAGCATTTGCAAGATCCCGATAAAATATTATTTACCTACTCTAAAATTCTGCCCAATTTTTTAAACGAAGCCATTGGAATAAATGCTAGTTTATCAGAATAATTTTTCAACAATAAAAATAAATTTAAAACATACCATAGTAAGAGCTGTAACATTGCAGCTCTTCTTTTATTTATGGCTTGGGATAAAGTAATAGCACAACATCATTTAAAAAAACAATTGCAAGAAATGGTTAGTCACAACAGACTATCTCATGCATTATTGTTTTTAGGAAAAGAGGGTAGTGGGGCTTTGCCTTTAGCTATTGCATTTGCACAGTTTGTTGTAAGTCAGCCAAAGCAAGGTGCTTTGGTAGAAGATTTGTTTGGAGGATCAAGCCATTTGTCTGCAAGCAATGATGATATAGAAGCAGCAAAAGCAAGAGCTGAAAATTTAATACACCCCGATTTACATTTTAGCTTTCCAGTAATAACTGCAAAAAGTGGCGACAAACCTATAAGTGCTGATTATATTGCTGAATTTAGAGAGTTTATACAATTACATGCTTATGGCAATGTATATGATTGGTTACAATTTATTAATGCCGAAAATAAACAAGGTAATATTACATCTGAAGAGTGTTTAGATATTATAAAAAAACTGAGCCTTAAAAGTTTTGAAGCCCAAACAAAAGTGCTTTTAATGTGGATGCCTGAATATTTAGGTAAAAACGGCAATAAATTGTTAAAACTAATTGAAGAGCCTCCACCAAATACACTTTTTATTTTAGTAGCAGAAAATGAAGAAGCTATTTTACCAACCATTATAAGTAGGTGTCAACTAGTAAAAATTGCTCCACTCGATTCCAATGAAATTGAAGCAGCATTAATTGAAAGAGCTAAAATTGAACCTGCAAAAGCAAAGCAAATTGCCAATATTGCTGAAGGAAATTATAGAGAAGCTTTGCAATTAATGCAACATGCCAGTGAAGATTGGCAAGATTTTGCTAAAGAATGGCTACGCTGCATTGTAAGAAAATTGCATGCCGATAACATAAAGTTTATAGAAGAAATTAACAAGCTAGGCAGAGAAAAACAAAAACAATTTTTACGATATTTTAATCATTTACTAGAGCAAAGTGTTAGAGTAAAAGCATTAGGTGCAAGTGGTTTTGCAATATCTGAAAATGAATTAGATTTTGCACAACGAATCAACAAAATAGCTAGTGTAAGTCAAATTGAAGCAATGGTTGAAGTGCTAGATAATGGTTCTTATTATATTGAACGAAATGCAAATGCAAAAATGTTGTTCATGGCAATGGGTATTAAAATATTCCATATCATACAAAATAAAATAACCATACAAGTAAGCTAATTTCTGTGATTTCTAAGCAGTAATTGTTATGTTTGTGTTTTAAGCTCCCAATTTTGAATTAGCCAAAACTTACTGAAACTTTATTTGTAACCTTAAACTAAGTAAAATGAATTTTAATACTACCGATACATCACTTAGCGAGGTAAATGAATCAGTAGATACTACAAAACCACGTAAAGGGTTTAAAAAAATATTAGCTTATTTAGGGCCAGCTTATTTAGTTAGTGTTGGTTACATGGATCCTGGTAACTGGGCAACTGATTTACAAGGTGGTGCAAAATTTGGATATCAGTTAATTTGGGTATTGCTTATGAGTAATCTTATGGCTTTACTTTTGCAAAGTTTATCTGTAAGATTAGGCATTGTTCGTCGCAAAGATTTAGCTCAGGTAAATCGTGAAGTATATCCACCAGCAGTAAATTTTTGTTTATATCTATTAGCCGAAATTGCCATTGCAGCTTGTGATTTAGCCGAAGTTTTAGGAATGGCGTTGGGTATTTATTTACTTACAGGATTGCCATTAATTTGGGGAGTTGCTTTCACTGTTTTAGATACACTTTTAATTTTACTGTTGCAACGCTACGGCATTAGAAAATTAGAAGCATTTATTTTAGCTTTAGTAATTATTATTGGTCTTTCTTTTTTAGTAGAAATTATTTTAGCTAAGCCTAATTTAATAGAAGTTTCAAAAGGTTTTATCCCTTCTGCCTTAAACAAAGAAGCTTTATACATAGCAATAGGAATAATTGGAGCTACCGTAATGCCACATAATTTGTATTTGCATAGTGCTTTAGTACAAACAAGGAAAATTGGCAAAAAAGCTGAAAGCATAAAAAAAGCCATAAAGTTTAACATAATTGATAGTGCCATTGCTTTAAATGCTGCATTTTTTGTAAATGCTGCTATTCTAATTCTTGCTGCTACAGCATTTTATAAAACAGGAAATACACAAGTTGCTAAAATTGAAGATGCCCATCAATTGTTATCTCCATTATTGGGAAAACTTGCACCAGTATTGTTTGCCATTGCATTAATTGCTGCTGGGCAAAGTAGCACCATTACAGGCACTTTAGCTGGTCAAATTATAATGGAAGGTTATTTAAAACTAAGATTAAACCCTTGGCTACGAAGACTAATTACAAGGCTAATTGCCATCGTTCCAGCTATTGCAGTTATTACAATATATGGTGAAGATAAAATTGATGCTTTACTTGTTTTTAGCCAAGTTGTGTTAAGTGTACAACTAGCGTTTGCCATTATACCCTTAATACATTTTGTAAGTGATAAAAAAACAATGGGTCAGTTTGCCATAAAACCATTTACTCAAGTAATTTCTTGGATTGTGGCTTTAATACTTGTAAGTCTTAACATAAAAATGATAATTGACCAAAGCATTGAAATTTTTTATGTTGAAGGAATGTTGTTTTGGAAATTTGCTTTAACACTTGGTTTCATTGGCTTTGTTTGGCTTTTTTTAATGATGACTTTTATTCCAATTCTAAGAAAAAGCTTTTCTAAAAGCAGTCAAAAAATTCACGCAGATACTCTAAGTCTAGATAATTTAGATGTTGCCCCCAATAAAATTGTAGTTATTGCTTTAGATTTTAGTGGCATGGACGATAAAATTATTGCCCATGCTTTAAAACAAGGAACTAAAGACACCCATTATATTTTAGCCCATGTTGTAGAAAGTGCAAGTGCTGTGTATGCTGGTAGTGAAAGTGATGATGAAGAAACAAGACTTGACATAAAACAACTTGAGGATTATGCTATTCAACTCAATCAAAAAGGGTACCTTTTTACAACTGAAATAGGTTTTAGAAATCGTGTAAAAGAAATTGTAAGAATTGTAGAAAGTAGTAATGCCAACCTTTTGGTAATGGGAGCACATCAACATGGAAAGCTCAAAGATTATTTATTTGGAGAAACTATAAATAGTGTAAGGCATTTAGTTAAAATTCCAGTTCTAATTGTAAATAGTTTATAGCAAATCGAAAGGCTGTAGCCTTTCGATTTGCATAGTTTTGTTTTACTGTTCAATTAGTTTAAATACATTTACACCTATTGAAAAACCATATTTTTTGCCTTCTTTATTGGTATAAATTCTAATTTTATTGCAAGCTCTTCCAAGATTTATTTTAGTAAAAGTTTTACCACCATCAACTGTTTCAAATCCACTATTCATGGTGCCAATAAAACCATGATTTTCATCAATAAAACCAATTCCAAACTGGCGGGCTTTATTATCTTGTGTTAAATTTAATTCTTGCCAAGTTTCACCACTATCTGTAGTTTTAATAATAATTTGTTGTGTTACAAGTGTATCAGGGTTATAAAGTTGTACAGTTGCATATCCTACTTTGTCTGTTGGAAAACTTAACTTCCAAGTGGTTTCATATGGCCTATTTGAACGATAAACTGTTTTCCAGGATTTACCACCATCGGTTGTTTTTAATATTTGAGCATTAGATTGAGCAATATCTTCATTTGTAGCTGCAGCAGCAAAACCCAAATTCTTGTTTAGCATTTTTATATCGAAAAGCATTTTGCAATCCGCCATCATTGAATTGCTTGTAAAAGTATTTCCACCATCATGGCTTACCATAAAATTGGCTGGAGTACCTACACGCCCCACAGCATAAACATGATATTTGACATCTAAAACACCATGATTTACAAATTCTTCTTTTACAATATCAATTGCACATAACCCTTTAACATAAGGCCCTGCATAGTTTACAACATTCCAAGTTGCACCACCATCTGTAGTTTTATACAATGGAATTGTATCTTTTACATTTGGAAAATAATCAGTTCCAACTGTTCCTACAAAACCAGTCATACTATCAATAAAAGCAATACATCTAAAAAAAGTTCCTTCTTTTTCAAGTTGTTTGATCCAATTTGCACCTCCATCTGTCGTTTTAAATATTTTTCCATATCCATTTATATACCAACCAATTTTTTCATTTACAAAACAAATATCATCTTGCTTGCCTCTGTATACCTCGGTATTTAATTTTTGCCAAGAATAATTTTGTGAAAACCCACAAACAGATAAATGTGTGGCTAAAATCAAAAAAAGTATTTTTCTCATTTTTGAAATGTTTATTTAGTCAAAAAGAAATGTTTACCCTTATAAAAAACAAGAGTTTTATATGAGTGGTTGTTATTTATTATGAAAGTTACTCAATTAAATTACAACCCTTATAGATTCTGTACTAAAACCTTATTTTTGCTGACTTAAAATTTTGGAATGACACATCCTTTTACATACATCGATCCTAATGCTAAGGTTGCACCTAATGTAAAGATTGATCCTTTTACAGTAATACATCAAGATGTTGTAATTGGTGATGGCACTTGGATAGGTAGTAATGTTACTATAATGGAAGGCGTTAGAATAGGTAAAAATTGTAGAATTTTTCCTGGTGCTGTAATTGGTGCAGTACCTCAAGATTTAAAATTTGAAGGCGAAAAAACTTATGTATTTATTGGAGACAATACTACAATACGTGAATTTGTAACTATTAACAGAGGCACAGATGATAGAGGAAAAACTATGGTTGGAAGCAATTGTTTAATAATGGCATATAGCCATATTGCACATGATTGTATGATAGGCAATAATTGTATTTTAAGCAATAGTGTACAGGTTGCTGGGCATGTAGTTATTGGAGATTGGACAGTAATTGGAGGAGTAAGTGCCGTACACCAATTTGTACAAATTGGGCAGCATAGTTTTGTTGCAGGAGGAAGTTTAGTAAGTAAAGATGTACCTCCATACATAAAAGCAGTTAGAAACCCACTAAGTTATGGTGGTGTAAATAGTGTGGGACTAAAACGCAGAGGATTTAATGTTCAACAAATAAATCATATTTTAGATATTTATAGAATTATCTACAACAAAGGATTTAATACATCACAATCATTAGAATTTATTGAAGAAGAAATTAGTGCAAGTGACGAACGTGATGAAATTGTAACTTTTGTAAGAGAAAGTGGACGTGGTATAATTAAACGTTTTACAAAAGGTAGTTTAGAAGACTAAATTATGAATGATATTTTTTTTAAAGATTGGGAGAAACGAAGTGCCGATAACCAAAAAAAATATCAGCATCAGTTAAAAACAATCAATAAAAACAAAGCACTAAAACAATTACCTGCTCTACACAACAAGGCATTTGAGAAAGTAGATTGTTTAGAATGTGCAGCTTGTTGTAAAAATTATAGTCCTCGCTTTAAAGTACCAGATGTAAAACGATTAGCCAAAAAGTTAAAACTTAAAGAAAGTGTTTTTATTGATACTTATTTGAATTTAGATGAAGATGGTGACTATGTAACAAAATCAAATCCATGCCCATTTTTGGGGGATAATAACTTTTGTTCCGTTTACGATGAAAGACCATCAGATTGCAAACGTTTTCCATATACAGATGAAGATGTAGTATTGAAAAGAATACAACTTACCCTTAAAAACTCAACCTTTTGCCCAGCCGTTTTTTTTGTATTAGAACATTTAGAAAAATAATTTATGACAAGAATTGAAACTATTATTCAGCAATCGATTGATGTAAAAAAAAGCATCTTACAAAATCAAGATTTATTGCAAAAAATTGATGATTGTGTTACACTTTTAGTAAACACTTTTAAGCAAGGAAATAAGGTTTGGTTTTGTGGAAATGGAGGAAGTGCTGCCGATGCTCAACATTTAGCTGCTGAATTTAGTGGTAGGTTTTATAAAGATAGAAAAGCTTTGCCAGCAGAGGCTTTGCATTGCAACACATCTTACTTAACTGCTGTTGCAAATGATTATAGCTATGACGTTATTTATAGCAGATTAATTGAAGGAATTGCTACAAAAGGTGATGTGCTTTTTGGCATTAGTACAAGTGGAAATAGTGGGAATATTGTAAAAGCATTTGAAGTTTGCCAAAAAATGGGTGTTAAAACCATTGCCTTTACAGGAGACTCTGGAGGCAAAATGAAAGAATTAAGTGATATTTTAATAAATGTACCTTCAAGCACAACACCACGAATTCAAGAAAGCCATATAACCATTGGTCACATAATTTGTGAGTTAGTTGAAGATGCTATGTTGCCTTTTTTGAGTTAAGTTTTGTTTGAGATTTTATTAGAAAACTTGATTTATTTTAAAAAACCTATTACTCCTCCATTACTCTAGAGTGTGACAGGAAACAAAAAAGCCTCTAGTAAACCTAGAAGCTTTTTGAGGGAGAATAATGGGTCTCGAACCCACGACCTACAGTGCCACAAACTGTCGCTCTAACCTACTGAGCTATATCCTCCATTTTGGGATTGCAAAAATAGGGGAATTGAAGTTTAATGTACCATTCATTTCCTAGATTTTTTTTAATTGCAGCAATTTTATTTTAATCAATATTATTGTTTATTTATTCTACCTTTTTTTCACTGTAAATTAATTGACCGTTTTTATCAATACCTTGTACAATTATGGTGTAGCCTTTGTTGAAATCATTATTGCTAAATCCATAATTAAAATAATTTTTAGTTGTAGAAGTGGCAACGGGTTTCCAAAACAAAGTAATTCTTTTATCAATAGTTGTACTTGTTGCAGGACTATTATATTTTGGAGCAAAATATTCTCTTAAACTGCTAAAGCCCAAAATTTCTTTTTTCTCAAAAGTTTTTTCATACGCTGCTTTAAAACTTCTTCCTTTTTTGGTATAAATAGCAATTGCACCTACAGAACTTCCAAGTGGTGTTGCTAATGCACCTTTATAAACTTTAACTAAAGCAATGTCGTCAATATTCATAATGTCTATCGATGCAGCATCTACTTCAATTTCGTTTACAAAAAACTTTACCGTTCCACTGCCATCTGCACTAATAGCATCCATAGCATCAAACCTACTAAAACTAACTTGTGTAACACCACCAAACGCAAAAGGATCCACATTTAATCCAGGCACAAATTGTCTTAAATACACCCATATATTAGCATACTTAGTAGCTGCTTCAGTAAGATCTAAGGTTTGGTCACTAATCTCAAAAATTGGCTTTACATATTCTGCCGTTAAAGAATCTTCTCTACTTCGTTTTTTAGAAGTAACCGTTACGTTGCCCAAATATCCTTGCCCACCAAAAGTTAAAGTATCAATACTTGCCAATCTGTTGTATAAATAAGTGTCAAACTCATTGCCTCTATATGCCAAATCTGTAGTATCGATATTTTGTAAATTGCCAGTTGATTGTGTGGCTAACGTATCAATATGATTGTGATAAAATTTTACATCAACAATCATTTTTTCTTTTTTGGCATTAGTACCTTCATAGTAAACAGTTGCCCCACCTCTAATATTTAAACTATCAACAATAAACTCTCCCTTATCAGTAAGATTAGCTTGTACTATAGTTTTAGTGCTATCCTCACCTTTAATAATCATATTTACTTTACCTTCTTTTATAGCTTCTTGTTTATCGAGTTTCAATACTTTTCCTTTAATTGCAATATTCGATTCTATAGGGTATTTAAGGTTTAGTTGTTTATTATCCATTATATCTTTCCATTCAAATCTTCTCCAACCATTGGTAAGCATTACTAAATCTAAGTTTTGTAAAACTTCGGCATTTTTACTTGAAAAATAATAAGCAGGTTGATGAACATACCCTTTAATATCGCTGGTGAGCAACAAGCTAGAAGCAACATTATTAACTGATTGGGTATTGCTATTTTCTATATTACTTTTTACTAAAACAGATACATTAGGATTGTCAACACTATCAATTTCAAAGCTAAATTCGTTCCATTCTTTTTGGGAAAGATTTTTTTTGTTTATTGCAATTTCTGGTTGTTTAATCTTATAATTTTCTATAAATGCAATTCTTTCGGCTAAAGGATTTCCAGAAGTATCAAAAACTGTAATTTGCATAATTCCAGCAGGTAAGTTTTTTTTGGGTATAGGAAATGCTGTTTTATCTTCATCAAAATTGGCATTTGCCATATATACCAATTTGCCATTTATATGTGCCGTAAGGTATAAATTATTGTACTTAGCTTTGTTAAATTCACTTCTGTTTAAAACTGCAAAAAGTTTAGTAGCACTAGTATTGGTAACTGCTAAACTAACACCTTCTTGTTTTACTACAGGTAATTTAAATGTGAAGGTTTTATTTTTTTTATTGGTAAGTCTTATGCTGTAGCTTTTCTTAAACTTAGGTTCAATATCAAAAACACCCATACCATTATGTGTACTACTGATAGTTGTAATTTTACTCCCATTTTCATCTACTACATCTGTAGTAATGCTTAAAGGATAACCATCTTGATTGGCAACTTTAAAGGCACAACGTTGCTGCAAACCATCAATTAGGTCGCCACCTTCTGGGAAAAAATCTACAAAAATATTTTGTTGTTGGTTATTTAATGCTTGTTGGCGTTTGCTATAATCTGTACCATAAACATATACAGTTTGTCGTGGCAAATACTCTGGAAAATTAAGCATCCATAAAGTGTAAGCACTTACAATATAGTTATCACTTTTTAACTGCTTGCTTAAATCAAAACTGCTATAGGCACTAGCATTCTTATCAAGCTTAAACATTTTTTTTTCTACAACTTTACCAGCACTGTTGGTAAGGGTTACATAAATTATTCTACTTAAAAAAGTAGCTTGTCCATCATAAGTGCAAGTAGCTTTAAACCAAATACTTTCACCAGCAATATATTTTTGCCTATCTAGCTGTAAAAAAACTTTTTCTTGAGGGTAGGTATTCTTCCAGTTTTCAATTCCTTTTACAATTTTATCTTTTGTAGGATTATCATCGACCAATAAAAAAAGAAAGGCAAAAGGTAGTAAGTATTGAAGAGTAGAAAATTTCATGAAGAATAATTTGCACAAATTTGGTAAGTTTTATGTTAATGAATACTAAAATTTTTCTACTAAAATTTTACATTAATACTACTTTTACAAACTATGCATGCCAGTTGTACAAATGTAAGTTATAGCAATACTAATTTTTTCTCGAAATTGGTGAACGACTACACCCAAAATAGCCAACAAATAAAACCATTTATCACAGATTTTCCTTCTAAAGAAGCTTTTGAAAAGAAAGTACAGGAAAGGAAAAAAATGGATTGCAACAGAAAAGTTTTGGTAGATGTTTTAAATAGTCAGTATCAAAATATTACACTTCATAGCAAGCAAAAACACCATTTACATTTATTATTAAAGGAAAATTGTTTTACAGTAACTACAGCACATCAACCCAATATTTTTACTGGTCCATTATATTTCATCTATAAAATTGTACATGCAATAAAACTAGCAGAAGAATTAACATTAAGTTTCCCAGAATTTAATTTTGTTCCTATTTATTACATGGGTAGCGAAGATGCAGATTTAGATGAACTTGGTAATTTTACAATTGATGGTTATAAACGCAGTTGGCAAACCAAACAAACTGGTGCAGTAGGAAGAATGTTGGTGGATGATAATTTTATAACGTTAATAAATGAAGTTGCCCATCAAATAAATGTACTCCCTTTTGGCAAAGAATTAAGCCATTTGTTTGAGACTTTTTACACCAAAGGAACTACTATTCAAGATGCCACTTTAAGACTAGTAAACAATTTGTTTGCAGACTTTGGGTTACTAATCGTAGTTCCAGATAATGCTTTGTTAAAATCTACTTTTAATACAGTTGTTGCAAAAGAAATTATTGAGCAATTTTCACATAAAGCAGTTGAAATTACTAATGTTGAACTAGCTAAACACTACACTATACAAGCTGCTGGACGAGAAATAAATTTGTTTTATTTGATAGATGACAAACGGGAGAGGATTGAAAAAATTGAAGAACTTTTTGTTGTTAAATCTTTAGAAAAAACATTTACAAAAAAGGAGATTTTACAAGAATTAGATACACACCCCGAACGTTTTAGTGCTAATGTAATTCTTAGACCAGTTTTTCAAGAAACCATTTTGCCCAATATTGCATTTATTGGTGGGGGAGGAGAGTTGGCTTATTGGATGCAACTAAAAAAAGTGTTCGAAGCAACAAATACAAGTTACCCAATCTTGGTTTTAAGAAATTCTTTTTTGTTAATAAATGATAAGCAAACTAGTAAAATTAACAAACTTGGTTTTACTGATGCAGCGTTGTTTGAGCAAGAAGAAGCTTTAATAAAAAAAATAGTTGCTAAACAAAGCCAAAACAATTGGCATATTGAAGAGGAAGTGGAAAAACTAAAACTAATTTTTAATAGTTTAAACAGCAAAGCTAATTTTATAGATCCTTCATTAAACGACCATGTGCAAAGCGTTTTGGTAACTACACAAAAAAAACTGAAAGGTATTGAAGCTAAGATGTATAGAGCCGAAAAACGAAAGTTTGCTACTCAGCAGCAGCAAATTAATTCAATAAAAACCTCTCTTTTTCCAAACAATAATTTACAAGAAAGAGTAGAAAACTTCAGCTCTTATTATGCAACTCATGGAAAAGATTTTATTATTACCATATTGAATAATAGCACAGGTTTTGAACAAAATTTTGGCATTTTGAAGTTAGAGGATTAAACAAATTCGTATATTAAATTCATTTAATTTAATGAAGTAACATGTTTCAAATATTCAATCTTAAATATTAACTAATAAATATCGCATCCCTATATATTTGCAAACTCAATCTAAAACATGACAATACATAGAGAAGGTTACAGAACCATTGGCATTACAGCTTTAATTTTTGGAATTATTAATTTAATTTCATTCAATTTTTTAAGTGCCAATTACCCAACTGTTGCCATTTTAATTTTTGCCGTTACTTTATTTTTATTCTTATTTATTATTTCTTTTTTTAGAGTACCAAACAGGGCATTAACCATTAACGATAATGCTATTGTTTCACCTGCTGATGGTAAAGTTGTTGTAATTGAAGAAATTGTTGATGAAGAATATTTTAAAGGAAAATGTTTGCAAATTAGTGTGTTTATGAGCCCAGCTAACGTGCATCAAAATAGGCATCCTATGGATGGAGAAGTAGTTTATAATCAATACCACAAAGGAAAATATTTAGTTGCCTGGCATCCAAAAAGTAGTACAGAAAATGAACGTTGGAGCGTAGCTGTAAAAAACGATAAGGGTACCATTTTATACAAACAAATTGCTGGAGCTTTAGCAAAAAGAATTTGTAATTATACAACGGTTGGCGATAAAGCAAAACAAACTGATGAATATGGATTTATAAAATTTGGCAGTAGAGTAGATGTACTTATGCCTTTGAGTGTAAAAACCAAAGTACAGTTAAATGAAGTGGTAAAAGGAGGTGTAACCATTTTGGCTGAATGGTAATTTTAACATTTTTTTTCGACTTTGCATTCTAAAACACTTTATTTTAGCACTCTAAATTTTAAAACATGAAAAAATTATTAATGGTTGCAGTATCAGCTTTCTTAGTATCTGGTGTTGCTTTTGCTGGTAACGAAGGTGGTAAAAAGAAAGAATCTTGCGATACTAAAAAAGAGTGTTGCAAAAAAGGCACTAAAGATGCTTGCAAAAAAGATGATGCTAAAGCAGAAAAAAAAGAAGCTAAAAAAGCTAAAAAAGCATAATCAATTTAATTGAAATTAATAAAAAAAGCTACAACTAAAAATGTAGCTTTTTTTTATTCAACCAACAGCATTTAAGTAAATACTTAAGTTCACAAAGCATCAATAACTAATAACTTAGCCAATTCTCCATCATTTGCTTTCCTAAAGGGGTTAATATACTTTCTGGATGAAATTGCACGCCTTGAATATCAAATTTATTATGTTGTAATGCCATTACATAACCATTTTCATCTAAGGCAGTAATGGTTAAGTTTTGGGGGAAATTTGCTTTGTTTACAACCCAACTGTGGTATCTGCCTACTAAACTATTATTTGGTATATTATGTAGTATTGATTTTTTCACTTGATTATTCTTAGGAATTTCATTTTTTTCAACTAACTGAATTGGCATTGCTAAACCATGATATACTTCTTTTAAATTTATAAGCTCTCCACCAAAAACTTCCCCAATTGCTTGATGCCCTAGGCAAACACCTAAAATACTTTTTGTTGCTCCATATTGTTCAATCAATGGTTTTAATAATCCAGCTTCGTTTGGTACTCCTGGGCCTGGAGATAATACAATTTTATCGTAATCGTTTACTTTTTCTAATGGAATTTCATCATTCCTATATACATCTATTTTTTGTTGAGTGATATGCTCAATTAAATGCACCAAATTATATGTAAATGAATCGTAATTATCAAAAACTAAAATCTTTCTTTCAATCATTGTTTTGGAAGTTAGCCAACAAAAATAGCCACATACAAGTATGCAGCTATTTTAATTTTAATCTATTTTTTTACAACAAACCTTGCTTAGTTTAAACCAGCTAAAGTATTGTTAATTGCCTCAAAGTTTGGTAAATCACCAGCACTTTCTAAAACCTCAGCATATTGTACAGTTCCTTCTTTATCAATTACAAATGCACTTCTTTTGCTTACACCTTTCATCCAACCAATAAAGCTATCATAAATTGCACCATAACTTGCAGAAACTTCTTTGTTAAAATCGCTTAACAAATCGAAATTTAAACCTTGCTCTTCCTTAAACTTAGCTAATGTAAAAGGGCTATCTACAGATATACCTAAAACAGTTGCATTAGCGTTGTTGTACAAAGCAATATTGTCTCTTACACTACATAATTCTTTAGTACAAACTCCAGTAAAAGCCATAGGAAAAAAAAGCAATAAAACGTTTTTCCCTTTTAAATCTTCTAAATTTACTTTTTCGTTCATTACAGTTGTTGGTAATGTAAAAGTTGGTGCTGCACTTCCTTTTGTGATACTCATTTTATTTTTTATTTATTGTTTATTTATGATGTTTTTAGTTTGCAAAAGTAACTGTTTAAAAACTTGTTTACACTAATTCTGTTCTTAAATCTATATACTTAAGAAACTCAGATTTAGTTTGATCATTTTTAAATGCACCATTGTAAAATGCTGTAACGGTACTACTTGTATCATCTTCCACACCTCTACTACTAACACATAAATGCTTAGCATCTATTAAAATGGCTACATCATCAGTACCCAAAACTTCAATTAATTTTTTACCAATTTGCACGGTTAATCTTTCTTGCACTTGTGGTCGTTTTGCAAAATATTCTACCAATCTATTTAGTTTACTTAAACCTATTACTTTGCCATTACTTATATAAGCCACATGTGCTTTACCAACTATAGGCACAAAATGGTGCTCACAATTACTATAAAAACTGATGTTTTTTTCCACCAACATTTCATTGTACTTGTATTTATTGTCAAACAATGCCATGTTGGGCATATTTGCAGGATTTAAACCATTAAAAATTTCTTTTACGTACATTTTTGCAACACGCTTTGGGGTACCATTAAGGCTATCATCATTTAAGTCTAAGCCTAAAGTTTCCATAAT
This sequence comes from Chitinophagaceae bacterium, assembly GCA_049242885.1. Classification (GTDB taxonomy): domain Bacteria; phylum Bacteroidota; class Bacteroidia; order Chitinophagales; family Chitinophagaceae; genus CAIVPM01. The sequence goes on along the minus strand of JBMLOQ010000154.1, from coordinate 20,388 downwards.
TGCTTTAAAATGTTCCTGAATTATTGCAATTTTTTCGTCATCGGTTTTATCAAAAGCATTGTGCATCATTGGTGTGTCAATGCTTGTTAATACATGGTTATCGCCCATTTCATCTATCATAATATCACTCAATTCTATTTTATCATCCTTAAGCTGGATATTCAACAAAGTTTCGCTCGGTTTCATACAATTTTATTTTTAATTCTAGTTTACTATCAATTTCTGGTCTTAACAAATTATAAATCACAACTGCAATATTCTCAGCTGTTGGATTTATGTTTTTAAATTCTTTAACATCTAGGTTTAGATTTTTATGGTCAAATCTGCTGGTAACCTTAGTTTTAATTAAATCGCTCAACAGTTTTGTATCCATTACGTAGCCAGTTTCAGGATCAATTTCTCCAACAACTTTTACAATAAGTTCATAATTGTGGCCATGATAATTGGGCAAGTTGCATTTTCCAAATACTTTATCGTTTTGCTCATCAGTCCAACTTGGATTGTGAAGTCTGTGAGCAGCATTAAAATGTTCTTTTCTGAAAACGCCAATTTTATTCATCAATTAAAAGTGTTTTTGCGATTTTTCTGTAAAAGCAACCAAATAAAAGTGTGTTATTTAAGTTTACTTTTTTATAGAGAAGCAAAAATACAGTGTAATAATAACAACAAGCTTTTTATTTTGTTTAAAAGATTTCAAAAAAAATTAAACAAATATTTTTGTGAAAAGCAAATTTTGCTTCTACAAGTTGCATTAAAAGTAAATTTTTAAAGAAAAATATGATAACCTGAACCATTACTTTCTTAAATGGTATTTTAAATAAACCATTAGTATGTTTATTTGCAACTATGATAAATTTTGAAGAATTTGTTTTGGATAATGGCTTACAAGTAATTGTGCACGAAGATAGTAGCAGCCCAATGGCTGTGGTAAACGTTTTATATAATGTTGGTGCAAGAGACGAAAATCCTAATAAAACTGGTTTTGCCCATTTATTTGAGCATTTAATGTTTGGAGGAAGTGTAAATATTCCAGACTATGATGAACCCCTACAAATGGCTGGTGGTGAGAATAATGCTTATACCACTAACGATTTAACAAACTATTATATACAAATTCCTACTGCAAATATTGAAACAGCTTTTTGGCTAGAGAGTGATAGAATGTTAAGTTTAGCATTTAATGAAAAAAGTTTAGAAGTGCAACGCAAAGTTGTTTGCGAAGAATTTAAAGAGCATTACATAAATAAACCTTATGGCGATGTGTGGGCAAAAATGAGAAACTTGGCTTACACTACACACCCATACAAATGGATGACAATTGGAAAAGAATTAAGCCATGTAGAAAATGCCACTTTACAAGATGTAAAAGATTTTTTTGGAAAGCATTACAATCCAAGCAATGCCATTTTAGTGGTAGCTGGAAATGTAAAAACCAATACAGTTTTAAAGCAAATAAAAAAATGGTTTGGTAATATTCCTAGTGGAAACAAATACAATAGAAATTTACCACAAGAACCAAAACAACTGCAAGCAAAAGTGCTTGAACACAAAGCCAACGTGCCTTTGGATGCACTAGTAAAAACCTGGCATGTTGATAGTAGATTACAAAAAGGGTATTATGTAACCGATTTAATTACAGACATTTTAGGTGGTGGAGGCAGTAGTAGATTGTACGAAAAACTAGTAAAAGAAAAACAAATTTTTGCCAATATTGATTGTTATCATTTTGGAAGTATTGAAAATGGATTACTAGCTATTGAAGGAAAACTAGTTAAAGGAAAAACAATGGATGAAGCCGAAGCTGCCATTAATTTAGAAATTGATAGCCTTACCCAAAACTTAATTGCTGCACCAGAATTACAAAAAGTAATAAATAAAACTGAAAGCACCATTGCTTTTGAAGATATGGCATTAATGAGTAGAGCCAATAGCTTAGCCTTTTACCAGCTTTTGGGCAACGCTAATTTAATGAATGAAGAGTTAGAAAAGTATCATGATATTACAGCACAAGATATTCTAAGTTATAGCCAACAAATTTTTGATGTGAATAACAGCAGCACTTTAAGATATTTTAGTGGGGGATAGGGTTTCTCATAATTTTATTTTGCCTTTTTTTACTTAACAATTTACACTCCTTCCATCTCCAACTTCAAAAACCTTGCAGTATGGCTACCTTTAGCTTTTTTAATCATCTCTTCAGGTGTACCTTCAAACAAAATTGTTCCACCACCATCACCACCCTCAGGGCCTAAATCAATAATATGGTCTGCCATTTTTATCACATCTAAATTGTGCTCAATAATTAAAACTGAGTTTCCTCTATCTACCAATTTGTTGACTACATCTACCAATAATTTTATATCCTGAAAATGTAATCCTGTTGTTGGTTCATCTAATATATAAAACGTTTTTCCTGTATCTTTTTTCCCTAATTCTGTGCTAAGTTTAACACGCTGTGCTTCTCCACCACTAAGGGTTACAGCAGATTGACCAAGGGTAATATAGCCCAAACCTACATCTTGTAATACTTTAATTTTTCTGAATAACCAAGGTATAGTACTAAAGAATTCACAAGCTTCATCTACACTCATATTCAACACATCGCTTATACTTTTTCCTTTGTATCTTATTTCTAAAGTTTCTCTATTGTATCTTTTACCATTACATTTTTCACAATGCACATGTACATCAGGTAAAAAATTCATTTCTATTACCCTCATGCCACCACCTTCACAAACATCACAACGACCAGTTTTTACATTAAAACTAAAGCGACCAGCTGTATAACCTCTAATTTTTGCTTCTGGCACACTAGCAAACAAGGTTCTTATTTCTGTAAAAAAACCACAATAAGTTGCAGGGTTACTTCGTGGTGTTCTACCTATAGGGCTTTGGTCTATTTCAATTACTTTATCAATATTTTCAAGCCCTTCTATACTTTTAAACTGTTGAGTAGGATACTTGCTATTGTAGCAATGTTTAGCTAACAAAGGATATAATGTTTCGTTGATTAAAGTAGATTTGCCACTTCCACTTACACCACTTACTACAATAAGTTTACCCAAAGGAAAAGTAACATTTACCCCTTTTAAATTATTACCTTTAACACCATTTAAAACAATGCTTTTTCCATTTCCCTGCCTACGTTCTGCAGGTATTTCTATTCTTTTTTTACCACTTAAATATTGACTTGTTTCGCTACCACTTTTTAGAATTTCTTTAGGAGTACCTGCAGCAACAATTTGGCCACCAAATTTCCCTGCTCTAGGGCCAATATCTACTAAATAATCACTTGCCAACATTATATCTTTATCGTGCTCAACTACTAAAACACTATTACCAATATCTCTTAAATTTTGTAAAGCAGAAATTAGCCTTTGATTATCTCTTTGATGTAATCCAATACTTGGTTCATCTAAAATATAAGTAATGCCTTGCAGTTGTGATCCAATTTGTGTTGCCAATCTAATTCGTTGGGATTCTCCACCACTAAGGGTTTTAGAAGACCTACTCAATGAAAGATAAGTTAATCCCACATCTAGCAAAAACTGTAATCTTTCTCTTATTTCTTTTAAAATATCTTTTGCAATGATGGTTTGTTTGTTGTTGAGGCGTTTTTCAATTCCAGTAAACCAAAGCATTAGTTTGTCCAAATTAATCTCACCTAGTTCAGCTATATTTTTTTCATCAATCTTAAACCATAAACTTTCTTTTTTTAATCTAGCTCCCTTGCAGGTAGAACAAGTACTCAACTCCATAAATTTTTCAACCCAAGCTTTTAAACCATCATTACTTTGTGAAGATGTAAACCATCGTTTAAGCATGTTTATTATACCTTCATAACTACCTGTAAAAGTATCAGGTATATTTTCATCATTAAAATCAACACTTAACGTATCGCTAATGCCTTTATCACCATACAACAATAAATTTAATTGTTGGGTTGATAAAGTACTTACTGGTTTATCTAAAGGAATTTTATATTTTTTGGCAAACTGTTTTACCTGATTAAAAACACTAGCTTCTCTTTCTTCACCCAAAGGTGCAATACCACCTTCATTAACACTTAAAGTGGCGTCAGTTATTATTGTATCCATTGCAATGGCATACACATTGCCCAAACCTTTGCAGGTGTTGCAATAACCATAAGGGCTGTTGAATGAAAAAGCATTGGGCGAAGGCTCCTCATAGCTAATGCTAGTGTCTAAACACATCAATTGTTTGCTGTACTGAGTTACATTGTTTTTATCATTTTCGCTTACTATAAATAGCAAGCCTTTACCCATTTTTAAACATTGCACTACACTTTGACCAAGCCTTACTTTCATATCCTTAGTTACTGGCATTCTATCAACCACAACTTCAATATCATGAATTTTATACCTATCAACTTGTAATTTGGCTGTTAAATCAACAATCTCACCATCAATTCTTACTTTTAAAAAACCTTTTTTTCGTACTTCTTCAAACAGTTCTCTGTAATGCCCTTTTCTTCCACGAACCAATGGTGCAAGTAAAGAAATTTTTTGGTTTGCAAATTTTTCAAAAACATTTTCTACAATTTCTTCTTCGCTAAATTTTACCATTTTTTTGCCTGTATTATAGCTATAAGCTTCTCCAATACGAGCATACAATAAACGCAAAAAATCGTACACTTCAGTTACTGTACCAACAGTGCTTCTAGGGTTTTTATTGGTAGTTTTTTGCTCTATAGAAATTACTGGAGAAAGTCCTGTAATTTTATCAACATCTGGGCGTTCCATATCACCCAAAAATTGTCGTGCATAAGCACTAAAACTTTCCATATATCTTCTTTGCCCTTCATTGTAAATTGTATCAAAAGCCAAACTACTTTTTCCACTACCACTTACACCAGTAAAAACAACTAATTTGTTTTTTGGAATAGATATATCTATGTTTTTTAGGTTATGTTCTCTTGCTCCAAAAATTTCTATCAAATCGTTTTGCATATCTGCGAAGATGAAGAAGTTTTTGAGTTAACGCTTATGCTTTGAGGTTTTTATTTGAGATTTAAGGTTAGGTTTGAATGTTGTATAAGCTGCAATAAGTAAAAGCCCTAATTCTACTAATCAATTTAAATCAATAGCTGAAAAACAAATTTGTAGCAATTAAACTTATCGAAAAGATAATTTAGCTGTAGAACATTTATTTTATATAAACACAGATGTTATATTATTGCACCAATGCATGATACCAATAGATATTTTTTATTGAACAAGCCATATAACATGGTTTCACAGTTTAAAAGCGACCATCCTGTAAGGCTTTTAGGCGATTTAAGTTTTAATTTTCCTGAAGGTACCCATGCACTTGGTAGATTAGATAATGAAAGCGAAGGTTTATTGCTTTTAACTACAGATAAACGTGCTACAAAATTGTTGTTTGAGAAAAATAAAAATCACAAACGTGTGTATAAAGTGATGGTTTTTAAAACAGTATCTAATGAAGTAGTTCAAAAACTGCAAAATGGTGTGGAATTTAAAGCTAGGGGAGGAGTAGATTATACCACTAAACCCTGTGAAGTTAAAGTTATAGAAGACCCAAATTTTACTTTTACTTCTACTTATCAAAAAAGTGAATTTAGAGCATACTCTTGGCTAGAATTTGTACTTACAGAAGGAAAATATAGGCAAGTACGTAAAATGTGTGAAACAGTGGGTCATAGATGTAAACGTTTGGTGAGAACGAGTATTGAGGGTTTAACATTGGATGGCATTGGTGTTGGCGAAATAAAAGAGGTAAATGCCGAATATTTTTATGAAAATTTAAATATTAAAGTATAGTGTTTTTCTCAGACAATTTAAGTTATAAGTGAATGATTACACCTTACTTTAAGCTGAAAATCAAAAAACTAGTTTGCAAAAAATCTAATTAAAACCTAAATAGACAATACATATTTGTTTCATTTTACAAGTATTACAACCTAAAACTTTTGATTTATGATGAAGGTCTTAATCACAGGAACTAATGGCTTTTTGGGCAATCACTTACTTAGCTATTTAGCAAAATTTGATTTTCAATTATATTCAATTACACGTTCAGCTCTTATTAATCATCAAAAAGTAGAAGTACAAAGCTTTATTGGTGATATTACCAATAAAATGTTTATTGAAGAAGTTATTCAAAACATCAAACCCAATGCAATTGTTCATTGTGCTGCAATGAGTAAGCCAGATGATTGCGAAAAAAATAAAGAACTTTGTTGGCAAACTAATGTGCTATCAACACAACATTTAATTGAAGCCAGCTTAGATTTTAATTCACATGTTGTTTTTTGCAGCACCGATTTTGTGTATGGCGAAGGGGAAAATCATACTGAAGAAGATGCTTGCAATCCACTAAATTATTATGCTCAAAGTAAATTAGCAGCAGAAAAGATTGTAAAAAAAGCCACAAAGAATTACACGATTATTCGTCCAGTTTTTATGTATGGCCATGAAATAGTTGGTGTAAGAAAAAGCTTTGTGCAATGGGTTAAAGAAAGTTTAGAACAAAACAAAAACATTAAAGTTGTAAACGATCAATTTAGAACGCCCACCTATGTTATTGACGTTTGTTCGTCAATTCAAACAATTTTATCAAACAATAAAACCGGAACTTACAATATTGCTGGAAGTGAAATTTTAACACCATACCAAATGGCCATCATTTTGGCAAAGCAATTAAATTTAGACGAAAATTTGATTAAACCAGTTACTGAAAATGATTTTAAAGAACCAGTACAACGAGCAAAACGAAGCATTGCAAATATCGATAAAGCAAAACTAAATTTAGGTTTCAATCCAATAGATTTTTCTAAGTTCAATTTTTACAGTTAGCTAATTCATTAAACTTCGCCATTTTTTTAACTCACAGGAAGTTTCTGTCAAACAAAATCAAAAAGTAATTGGTGATTTTCTAAAATTTAATAGAAATTTTCTATTAATTATACAGATTTATTCTACCTCAATAAAATTACTATTGTATTTTTTTAATAATTTAAACCCACAACTTATATGCACTAAAAGTAGAATACTATAAATTGTAAATAGCACAAAAATTACAATTATTACATTATACAACACATTTTCATTGGAATAAAAATTTGGATTACCTTTTTGTTGTTCTATCATTTCGCTAATTACATTTCTAAGTTGCATTGGTTTTGATACAACTTGAAAAATATTAAAAATCATCATTAACGCAAAAAGCATAGTTACATAAGCATTTACTTTAATCCAATCTTTAAGTTTTGTGCTTACTGTTTTTTGATTAATAATAACTTTTTGAATAAAATTAAAACTTACAATTGTGTAAATTATTACACAACTTAAAATAAAACTAATTAATAAAACACCAGGATTGGCAAATGCTAATAATAAACTAAAAAGCACTAAAAAGCTTAATAAAACTGCAGGTAAAAGAAGAATGTAAGTTAATACTTTGTAAATTTTTGTAAGCATAAATAAACTATCGCTCTACGTAGAGCATAAATTTTTCGTTAAAATAATCTTCGTTAAAAATTTCATTAATTGGCATTAATTTAGGACGTGTTTTACTGTCCGAAATTTCTTGATGTAAATCACCGCCTTTAAGGCAAATCAACCCATTTGCAATATTTGTTTTGGTTGCTTGGTGCAATAATGGTTTTGACCAACGCCATAAATCGTTTAATGGAGCTACAGCACGACTAATTGCAAAATCAAATTTTTGATTTTTTATTTCCTCTACTCTGCAATGTTTTGTGGTAATATTAGTTAACCCAATTTCAGCTGAGATGGCATCAATAACCTTCAATTTTTTACCAATACTATCCACCATTAAAAACGAAGCTTCAGGAAAAAAAATGGCTAATGGCAAACCAGGAAAGCCTCCACCACAACCAATATCTATAATTTTAGTAGCCTTGCTAAACTGAACAAAAGTAGCTATAGATAAACTATGCAATACATGATGTAAATACAATTGATCAATATCTTTTCGAGATACAACATTAATCTTTTCATTCCAATCCTTGTATAAGGGCAATAACTGTTTAAATTGGTTTTGCTGCAAAGGAGTAAAGTCGTCGAAATAATCTAATAAAATATCCATGAAAAAATAGGTTGATGCAAATTTTAAGTATTTCTTTTGTTAAACTATCAAAAAATTCCAAACCTATCATATTATATACAACTCATTTTAGAAATAAACTTAATAAAAATATCATATACGGTAACATTTTATTAGTTTAGTACGTACTTTTGCAACCTTTCAAAAAATACTTCATGCACCAGCAGCCCTGTAAGGCGGCAGCATAGTTCATGTAGTTTCATAAATTAAAAAACATTTTATACAATGAAACTCAGTCATTTCAGGTACGATTTACCATTAAATTTAATTGCACAACGCCCAACTCCTCGTAGAGAAGACAGTAAATTGCTAGTTGTAAACAAAAAAACTGGCGAAATGCAAAACAAACATTTCAAAGATATTTTAGAATTCTTTGATGATAAAGATGTTTTTGTAGTAAACAATACCAAAGTTTTTCCTGCACGTATGTATGGCAGAAAAGAAAAAACTGGTGCTAAAATTGAAGTTTTCTTACTTAGAGAATTAAATAAGCCTAATCGCTTGTGGGATGTAATTGTAGACCCTGCTCGTAAAATACGTGTAGGTAACAAATTATACTTTGGCGAAAATGAAGAGCTTGTTGCTGAAGTTATTGATAACACTACTAGCCGTGGACGTACCATTAAGTTTTTATGGGAAGGAAGCGAAGAAAGTTTTAAAGAAATGATGATTCAGCTTGGAGAAACACCAATTCCAAGATATATTAAACGTAAGCCAGACGAGGAAGATAGAGAACGCTACCAAACAGTTTATGCAAAATACGAAGGTGCTGTAAGTGCCCCAACAGCTGGTTTACATTTTAGTAAAGAGCTAATAAAAAGATGTGAAATACACGGTATTCGTTTTGCAGAAATTACATTGCACACAGGTTTAGGAACATTTAGACCAATTGAAGTTGAAGATCTTACAAAGCATAAAATGGATGCCGAATATTACAACATTCCAGAAGCGGCTGCTGCTACTGTAAATAGAGCAAAAGAGAGAAGTCACAGAGTTTGTAGTGTAGGTACTACAACTATGAGGGCTTTAGAAACAAGTTTTACAGCCGAAAAGTTTTTAAAACCAAGTGAAGGTTGGACAAATAACTTTATTTTCCCTCCATACAAATTTAATGTTGCCGATAGTTTAATTACAAATTTCCATTTACCAAAAACAAGCTTACTAATAATGGCTTGTGCATTTGCAGGATATGATTTAACAATGGAAGCTTACAAAAAAGCTATAAAAGATAAATATCGCTTCTTTAGTTATGGAGATGCTTTATTATTTATTTAATTTTCATTAGCCCATTAGTTTTACTAATGGGCTAATTGTTTAAATTAGCTAACGATGAGTCAAAGAATTTATTTTGATAATGCTGCTACAACTGCTTTAGATAAAGAAGTTTTAGATGCCATGATGCCTTATTTAACATCAAATTTTGGCAACCCATCAAGCATTTATTCTTATGGAAGAGAAAGTAGAATGGGCATTGAAATTGCTAGAAAATCGGTAGCAAAAATTTTAAATGCACATCCAGCAGAAATATTTTTTACTAGTGGAGGCACTGAAAGTAGCAATACTGCCATTGCTGCTGCAATTAGAGATTTAGGTTGTACGCATTTAATAAGTTCGCCAATAGAGCATCATGCAACACTGCATTGTGTGGAGTATTACAAAGAAATGGGTGCAGCAAGTTTATGTTTTGTGAAAATTTTGCCTGATGGTCATATTGATATTCAACATTTAGAAGAACTTTTGCAAAATGCCCCAGGAAAAACCTTAGTTACTTTAATGCATGCCAACAACGAAATTGGCAATATGATTGATTTGCATGTAGTAGGCAATATTTGCAAAAAATATAATGCCATTTTTCATAGCGATACAGTGCAAACGGTTGGCCATTTTCCATTTAACTTAAGAGAAACACCAGTGCATTTTATTACTGGTGCTGGACATAAATTTCATGGTCCAAAAGGTGTTGGTTTATTATATATCAACGAAAATATAAGCATAAAACCTTATGTACATGGTGGAAGCCAAGAGAGAAATATGCGAGCAGGTACAGAAAACCTTTATGGAATTATTGGCTTTGCTAAAGCTTTAGAAATAGCTACTACAAACTACGAAATAGATAATGTATATATAAATAGTTTAAAACAGTACATGAAAGTTCAACTACTCGAAAAAATTAATGGAGTAGAATTTAATGGAGATGTAGATGGAAAAAGTTTATATACAGTATTAAGTGCCTCGTTTCCAAAAACAGAAAGAAGCGAAATGCTTTTATTCAACTTAGATATTAATAATATTTGTGCAAGTGGTGGAAGTGCCTGCACCAGTGGGGCAGATGCAGGGAGCCATGTAATTAGGGCTTTTAATAGCAATCCCAATAGAGTTACAGTTAGATTTAGTTTTAGCAAACACAATACAAAAGAAGAAATTGATACTGTAGTAAATTTGTTAGGGAGTTTAATTTAAATTAAACTCAGCTACATAAACTATGCAAAAGATTTAACTTTTAATACTGAAATATTCTACAACTTAATTCAGAAATGATAATTCTTAATGATACCATTTTATAAATATCATTGACAAAATTCCTGTTAGCATTACCAGTTTTATATAATTACTTAGCTTACCAAAATCATCTTTGCTTTGAGCAATTAAGAGTTTTTTAAACACAATAAATAGGGGAGTGATGACAAAAATTATACAATAGCAAATACTCACCCACCAACCAAAACGTACAACATAAATTTGTATTAATAAAAGTATAATAGCAAGGATTATAATAAAAATTCCTGCGAAAATTTTACTGGCATTTATACCCCAAACTATTGGCATGGTTTTGCAACCATATTTTACATCACCTTCAAAATCTTCAACATCTTTTACAACCTCTCTAACCAGTGAAATAATAAAAGAAAACCCTGCATACAAAATTCCTAGCCTTAGCATTTTTTCGTTGGCTGCACTTTGCTCTATCGATTGCTTTGTAAAAAAATTATACTCGGGAATAATCAAAATCATTAAAACCCAAGCAGTTAGTAGAGATACTAAAATATTGCCCCATAACAACCTTTTTTTTAATGAAGCAGAATAAATAAACAATAATAATACACAAACTGCATTGGCAATAAATAGGCTACTCATCCCAATTTTTAAACTTACGTACATAGTACAAACTAGTCCAATAAGGTTTAAAGCCAAATGCCAAAAAATCACCCATCTACGACTAATAATTTTGTTTACTACCAGTTTATTAGGCTTATTAATTAAATCTATATTTATATCGAAATAATCATTTATTACATTGCCAGCAGCAGCAATACAAATACTTGCAATTACAATTAATACAAAATGTAATCCATCAATTGCAGGAACCAAATTTACTTCATAATACAAAGGTTGAATAATGCAAAACTGCAATAAACATTGTGCAAGTACAATGAAAAAAAGATTTTTATATCTTATTAATTTAAAAAATGCAGCAACTTTTTTCAACAAAAAAAATTTTGTAAATATTAGATTTTATTGTGATTTATATTTTTCTATTTTGCTGCTACATGGTTTTCGTGATGCCATGTGTTTTGCAGTTTCATCACTTTTTCTATAACATCTCTTACACAACCTGCACCACCATTTAATGGAGAAACGTAACCACTAATACTTTTAATTTCTTGTACTGCATCGTTTGGGCAACAAGGCAATGCCGTAAGTTTCATCGCTTCGGCATCTGGCAAATCATCGCCCATAAACAAAGTATTTGAAAAGCTTAGATTGTTTTTAGTAATAAAATCGGTAAGTACTTGTACTTTATCCATCACTTTTAAAAAAATATCTTTTACACCAAGCAATTCAAAACGCTCATGCAATTCTTGAGAAAAGCCTCCGCTAATAATTACTACTTTATATCCTTTTTTTACAGCTAATTGCAATGCATAGCCATCTTTTACATTCATGCTTCTTGCCATAACACCATTGGGTAAAACCAATATTTGTCCATTGGTAAGTACACCATCAATATCAAAAACAAACACTTTTATTTGCTTAAAACTGGCAAGGGTATTCATATAGAATTATTTTTGATTATCTCGCCATTCGTAAACCCAACTGCTTTGTATCATTTCTAAATGACCTTCATTGCAATCTTCTTTTTTACCCTCAAAACTTGGTAAAACTAATACCCATTCTAGCAAATCGGTAAAACGAACTCTGTAAATTTTACTTTCTGTAAAATCATCGCCAAACTTTTCGTAAAGTTTTAGTGCAATATCTTCATAATCGTTCCAATGTATAGGAGGTTCAAACATGTTTACTTTAATTTCTGATTTTAAATTTTTATCTTATGTATATTTTTAACTGGTTAGCATCAATCAAGTTTAGAAACAATTAATTGATGTATCCCATTTAAACCTAATTATTCTCCTAAAAACTGTGTTTGGTCGGGTAAGGTAATATTAATTACGCCTTCACCTTTTTGTAAAACACATTGGCAGCCTAAACGACTATTAATTCTTGGGTTTACTGCACGGTCGATAAAATCTTCTTCTCTATCGCTTAGTTCTTCAACAAATTGCTCCCCGCTATCTACATATAAATGACAAGTGCTGCAAGCACAAACAGCTCCACAATTGTGGTGCAATTCAATATTATTATCTAATAAAACTTCTAGCAAACTATCTCCAATAGCATTACTAGTAATAGTTGTAGGCTCAACACCTTTTTGTTCAAATTTTACGTTTATTGTGTACATATCTTAAATGGGCAGCGAAAGTAATTTTATTATTTTATTGTAATGATTAATTTTCCCTTTTAACAAATAGCAAGTAAAAAAGGTTTAGGCTTTTAATACAATTTTAAGAAACAACCAAACAAAAGGTGTAGCTAAAATTAGGCTATCAAATCTATCTAAAAAGCCACCATGCCCTGGCATAAAGCTACCACTATCTTTTACATTTGCTAGTCGCTTTAATTTGCTTTCTAGTAAATCGCCAAAAGTACCTACAATAGCTGCAATTGCTGCTATACACATAGCAATTACTCTATACCTTGCAAATAAATTTTCGCTAAAACTTTCACTAAAAAACCAAGGTGCTAGCACAAAACCAACTACTACAATACATAAAATAATCCCTCCAATTGTACCTTCCCACGTTTTTTTGGGAGAAATACTACTTAATGGTGTTTTTCCAATCACAGACCCTACAATGTATGCCATAGTATCATTTATCCAAATACTGGCAATAAGTATTAAAATGTAAACCAAACTTATATCTAAATTTTTGAGATATTTGAAACTACTAAAGCTAAAAAAGCCCCTCATATCTACTAATAAACTCCAGCTAACAGAAATATAAACCAAGCCTAATAAAGAATAAAAAACTAATCTTATATTCTTTTTTTTGTTGAAAACAATTTCGATAAATGGAAATGCAGTAGCAAACAAAACTATTAATCCATAACCAATTGTTTTTAATGGAACATTAGCAATATGTAGTTTAGATGAAGTACAAAAAAGCATAAAACCAAATCCAGCAAACATTACAGCGAATTTGTGAAAACCAGAAATGTTTTGATATGCTGGGTGAATTAGTCCAATAATTTTAAAATACTCGTACCAACAACCAAAATGTATAATACTAAAAAGAATAAAAAAACTCCATTCATTTATCAATAATCCACTCAACATTACTACAACAAAAATTAGAGCAGTAAGGCTTCTAGTTTGTAGTGTTTGTTTGTTTAAAGCCATGGTAAAAATTATTTAAAACGAAATTACGATTTGAGTTTATTAAACAGCAATTGTGAATAATTTACAAACTAATTTGCAAATAGGATATTTATTTAATTGGTAATACCATTAAACATTTAGCCAATACATTTGCTTTTTATATTTTACAAAAATGAAGAATCCCATAGGTTTTTTTATATTGGCAGGTATTATGTTGCTGCTTGATTTGTATGTTTTTCAGGCGGTAAAAACCGTAACCAATAATATATCTGAAAAAACAAGATATATAATTCATACATGTTTTTGGGTAATTACAGTATTAACGTTGATTAGTTTGATTGCTTATCCATATTTACAATTTTTGCAAACTAGTAAGGTATTTAAAAACTATGTTTTTGCCATTTTAATTGGATTATTTTTTGCAAAATTTTTAGCAACAGTTTTCTTTTTGGTAGATGATGTTAGGAGAGGGGGAGTATGGTTGATGGGCAAGATTTTTTCTAATGCTGGAGCTAAATATTTGAACACAGAAAATGGTATTCCTCGAAGTGCTTTTTTAAGTTGGCTTGGATTAGGATTAGGAACAACTTTGTTTGGCACATTATTGTATGGATTTAGTAACAAATATAATTATCAAATAAAAAAAGTAAAACTAGCTTTTAATAGTTTACCCAATAGTTTTAAAGGGTTTAAAATTGTACATATTAGTGATATACACAGTGGAAGTTTTAACGACAAACAAGCTGTACAGCATGGTGTAGATATGATTTTACAGCAAGAACCAGATGTAATTTTATTTACTGGCGACTTAGTAAACGATAGGCATAATGAAGTGATTGATTATGTAGATATTTTTAAACAATTAAAGGCTAAACATGGTGTTTTTAGCACATTAGGAAACCATGATTATGGTGATTATGTAAAATGGGAAAGCCCTGAAGCAAAAACTAAAAATCTTGATAAACTTAAAGATTTACAAGCTCAAATGGGCTGGAAGTTGTTAATGAACGAGCATGTTGCTTTAGAAAAGAACAATGAAAAAATTGCAATAATTGGAATTGAAAATTGGGGTGCGAAGGGTCGTTTTCCTAAATATGGTAAACTTAAGGAAGCTCATGAAAACACAAAAGATTTTAGTTTTAAAATATTAATGAGCCATGACCCTAGCCATTGGGATGCTGAAGTAAAGCCCTTGTATGGAGATATTGATTTAATGCTTAGTGGCCACACACATGGTATGCAATTTGGCTTTGAAACCCCATTTTTTAAATTTAGCCCTGTACAATGGATGTACAAACAATGGGCTGGCCTTTACGAAGATGGCAGCCAAAAATTGTATGTAAATAGGGGATTTGGCTTTATTGGCTATCCAGGTAGAGTAGGAATATTGCCAGAAATTACTGTTATTGAGTTAGTTTAATTTCAAATACCTCTTCAAAATGGTGTTTTACAACTTCTTTAACTTCATTCATATCAAAAGTTTTGTTTAACTCTTGTTGTAAAGAGGTTACTTTTTTATTTACTATTCCACAAGGAATTATATTTTTAAAATAATCTAAGTTGGTATTTACATTGAATGCAAAACCATGCATAGTAATCCATCGGCTACATTTAATTCCAATAGCACAAATTTTACGTTCTTTACCTAATTCATTCGCATCTAGCCAAACACCAGTTTCACCTTTGCTTCTCATTCCTTGTAAATCATAATGAGCGAGGGTTTTAATAATTACTTCTTCTAAGCTTCTTAAATACCATCCTAAATCGGTACTAAATTTATCTAAATCAAAAATGGGATAACCTACAATTTGTCCTGGCCCATGAAAAGTAATATCACCACCACGATTTATATGAAAATATTCAATGTTTTTCTCTTGTAATTCTGTTGGAGAAAGCAATACATTATTTTCATTTCCATTTTTACCTAAAGTATAAACTGGAGGATGCTCTACAAACAATAAATGATGAGTTGTAGATGTTTCCTTAGGATTAATATTTGCTTCTCTTGCTTGTTGTTTAATGGCAACTTTTTGTTGCAACAAACTTTCTTGATAATCCCAAACTTCTTTATAAGATGCCTGTTGTAAATCTTGAAATTGAACTAATTGATTCATAGCTAAAAATTATTGAGGCCTGTTAGCACAGGCGTCTAAAGCCTCGTAAAATTCTTCACCATATTTACGAATGATGGCTTCTTTTAAAAAAATATATACAGGAACTTTTTGCTTTTTACCAAAAGCACAGGCTGGTGCACAAATATCTTCTCTTGGTTCGTAGTTTACAAACTCAATATCGGGATCGTTTTTGCTTTTAGCCGTTTTTATTGGAAATAAATGACAGCTAATTGGCTTTTTCCATTTAGTTTCTCCATTGTTATAGGCTTGCTCCATTGCACATAAAATGGTGCCAGATTTATCTTTATAACCATAAGCACAAATGGCATTGTTTACTGTAGGTGTAACCCAGCCAAATTGTTTATCGTAGGTATATAATCCTTGTTTTTCTATGGCATTAATACCTTCTGCGGTCATGTATTTTTTATAGATATTGATGTTGTTTACCACTTCATCTAATTCATCGTCTGTAAGTGGAGCTCCTGCATCGCCTTCCTCGCAACAAGCACCTTTGCATTGGCTAAGGTTACATACAAATTGCTCTTCAATTACTTCGTTGCTAACCAGTTTATTATCAATAATAATCATCAATCAAAAAATAAGCAGCAAATGTAATTGTATAGTTGCAAAAGCCTTAAATAGATTTGCTATGAGGAATCAATAAAAAATGAATGTAAGAGCAAAAAATCTTTAAAAACACAAATTATTTTTTTTAAATAACTTACAAACTAGATAATTATAAACGGTTTTAAATTTCTCTAATTAACTTTAATAGGAAAATATTTAAAACTTTTATTCGTTATATATTTAATGCTAACACCATTCACCAATTAAATTTAATATCCAATAAAAGCATTTTAAACTATTAATTTACAAATAGTTATAAATCTTTATATTAAATTAATATAGATACAATTAAACCAAATTCATGTAACTATATTTATATCTAATTATCTTATAATTAATATTATGTTAAGTAGATATTTTAAATAAAATAAAAAAAAAGCTGGAATATCAAATTCCAGCTTAATCTTAAACCTATAATTTGAAAAAGTGATTAGCTCCTGCCACTCGACTTTAAAATTTCTCTTAATCCATTATTAAAGTCAACCTTTTCCTCTAATTCTTCAATACTCATATTCATTCTATAACGCCAATAATGTTTTGGGTTTGATGGTTCGTTTATACGTTCGTCGGCTGGATTTTCTCTTCTTAATGTATCATCCATACCAATTAAATCTTGAAATTGAAAAATGCTCCACATTGCTGGACTATATAAATGCTGCAACACTAATGCTTTGTTTACCCAACCTTCGCAATAGTATGGAGCTTCGCCCCATTGCCCCATAGTATGATTGTAAAATCGCTGAATTTGTTCTTTATCTTCTTCCCACCATCCACGAATAGTGCTCATGTCATGGGTACTTGGAGTAACTACACTTAAGTATGGTGCATCGTTTGGATGGAAAAATTCCTTTGAATTATCTTTTGGCATTCTTTGAATTTCCAAACTCAATAAGCCTAATTGTTTCATAATATCTGGTACACAATCAGGCACTAACCCTAAATCTTCGCCACAAATTAGCATATTGGTTGTTCTACGCAATGCTGGCAGCTTTTGAAGTGCTTCATTAGCCCAAAATTGGTCCTGACGTTTAAAAAAATAATCAACATACAATGCTTTTAATTGTTGTTGACTATTAAAATCTAAATTACTAAAGCTTCTTGTTTGTTCTAAATTAAATCTTGGATGAAACTGTTGTCCCTGACTCCCTTCAACTTCAAACAATAATACATTGCTAATCAAATCATATAAACCAATTTTTAATTTAGCGTTTCTCTCATTATTTTCTTGAGATTCAAAATAAGCTTCAACTTCTTTTTGGGTTGCAAAACCTTCCCTCATGTTATAATTTCCATAACCATCAGGTTGTACAAAGTTTTCCTTTACATAAGTATCATCAGCACCAAAAAACTCCCATAAAATGCTGTTTGTAATATATGGTTTTGTAAATCTATGATAATTGTATTCAATTCCTTTACTAAATATTTCGTTAATATGTATTGGAATTGCTGGAATAAAATAGCCCATTATGCCTTCAACTGCATGTGTAGGAATACTCCAGATTCTGAAAAAACCAAGGATATGATCAATTCTAAAAGCATCGAAATAATCACTCATTTGAGCAAATCTTTGCTTCCACCAAGCAAATCCATCTTCTTGCATTTTTTGCCAATTATACGTTGGAAAACCCCAGTTTTGGCCTTTAACTGCAAATGCATCTGGTGGTGCTCCAGCTTGTAAATTCATATTATATAAAGGTGCATTTTGCCATGCATCTGCCCCATATCTATAAATACCAATGGCAATATCTCCCTTTACAATTATTCCTTTATCGTGGCAATAAGCTGTTGCTTCATGTAGTTGTTTGTGCAAATGATATTGTACAAAATAATGAAAGGCAATATCATCATAAGCATCACTTAATGGATTGGTAAGTGCATCAATATCTTGTTGCTTAAATACTCTGTAAGCTGGCCAATTATTAAAGTTTGGAGTACCATATTCGTCTCTTAAATAACAAAAAACTGCATAAGGAACTAACCAATGCTTATTGCTGTTAAAATACTTTAAAAATCCTTCTTCTTCAAAAGTTTCATTTTTCTGAATTGGGTAAATTTCTTTTAAAAACTTCCATTTAAATTTTATAACTGCATCATAATCAACACTATCCAAGCTATTCAATCTTTCTTGTTCTGCATTAAACTTTGCGAGTTTGGCTTTGGTTTTGGAGTTTACAACATCAGCTAATCTTATGTAAATAGGATGCAAAGCAAAAGCACTTATGGCAGCATAAGGATAACAATCTTCCCAACTTAATGTTGCTGTGGTATCATTTATTGGAAGAATTTGAATGAGTTTTAAGCCAATATTATTACTCCAATCTGCCAATTTTTTAATATCAGCAAACTCTCCTATTCCAAAACTATCTTTACTTTTTAAGCTAAAAACTGGTATAGCAATACCTGCACCACGCCATGCATTGCTTGGCAAATTTGCAAATGCATCATTAACTACCGTAAGTTTTGATGGTTTAACGTTATCAAACAACCATCTATTATCTCCTTCTTCAAATCTTATAAACTTTTTATTTTCTACATCATAAACACCGTATTTATAGGCAATCGCAAAGTTTTCATTTGTTAAGTCAACAGCTACTTTATAATGCTCCTCTCCTTCTACTCTACTCATTATCAATGGATTAGAAACATTCCAGTTACCTAAAGCTTTACAACTTCCTAATAAGCAAAGAGTAAAACCTTTGGGTATAAGCGGACTTTTTGTTTGGAAAACATGGGTAGCTAGTTTACTATTGCTTGCCTCTACTATTGTATGATTATTTTTAAGTAAAACATTAGCAAATGCTTGTGTATAAAAAGCATTTTCTACATAGCCTGTGTAATTCCAACTATCGTTTATTTGTAACTCATTAACTGTTACATTAAAAGGATTAAAACACTTATCATTACCACAATCGTACTGAATAGAGCCATCTAAATTTTTAAGAACATAGTTGTAAACAATATTTGTGTTGGTAAGATTTTCTTTTGAAAAATCTATTGAAGCAGCCCAATATTCGTGGTTTAAATATTGCATTGGCATTGCCTTATTAATATCTCCATCCCCAAATATTGGATGATTACCAGTAATGTACAATTGCTGGCCATAACTAGTTTTGAACTTTAAATTTATAGTTATAACTAAAGTAGATGAACTAACTTCTGAAACCTCTTTTTTTGACACCATTTTTTTTGTTTTTGGCTCGGACTTAACAATTTTTGGCTTTACAATTTTAGAAATTTGCACATTATCTGAGCTTTTTACTCCTGCGTTTTTTTTCTTGTTAGATTCAGCTTTTTGTTGCTCAACTTTGACTTTCTTATCTATAGTATTTTGCTTTTTTTCTTTTACAATACTATTTTTAGGTTGACTTTTTGTATGATTTACTTTCAAACTTTTAGATACACTTTTTTCTTCGGCCATTTTGCAATCGTTTAAATTTCAATTGCAAATTAAAGGTTAATATGTAAAGATTACACAATTGAGCGAAAATCTTTTTAAGCAATTTATCATAGTACGTTTATTGAAAAAAGTTAATTCAAAATTTTATACACTTTTAATTTATTTATAAAAAATAAACAACTAGATTGTACTATAAATTAAAAAAATTACGAAAGACAACTATAAAGTATTAGAAATAATTCTAGATAATTACATTTTACTGAATACAATCTATTTGTTATTAAATAAATTTAGAATAAAATTTTCACAAAAAAAATTTTCAAACGTTAAACACACTATTTTAGTAGCCTAAAAGAAGTTTTTATAAAATGTATTTACAATTTTCTTAAATCTTCAATTAAATAAACCCGTAATTAAAAAAA
>JBMLOQ010000153.1:0-16350 GCA_049242885.1 Chitinophagaceae bacterium | reverse complement strand
AAATATTTTTAAAACCCATTACATCTTCATAAAATTTCACCCAAGGGTTCATTTGATTCCAACCCACATTACCTACACAATGATCTACATAAAGCAAACCAGTTTCTGTAGGATTGTAGTGACTTTCCCATTTTTTAAAGCCAGGCATAAAAATACCATTGTAGTTTTTTCTTTCAATAAACAAATGCACTGTTTCCCCATAAGTATGAATGCCACTTATTACAACTTCACCATCATTATCTTTAAGCGTTGTAGGTTCTAAGTAGCTTTTGCCACCACGTTTGGTAGTTTCATTCCAAGCACTTGTAGCATCCTCAACTTTAAGAGCTAAATATTTTACCCCATCACCATGGGTGTTAATATGATTTGCAATTGGATTATCTTTTCTAAGAGGAGTTGTAAGTACAAAGGTTAGTTTGTTTTGTTGCAGTACATAACTAACTTTATCTTTTACACCAGTTTCTGGCCCAGCATAAGCCAAACTTTTAAAGCCAAAAGCAGTTTTATAAAAATGGGCAGCTTGTTTGGCATTGCCAACATAAAATTCTACATAATCTGTACCATGTAGGGGTAAAAAATCGTTGGCAGTTTGTTGTTTTACTTGTTGAGCTATTGTAGATTCCATTGATTTTTAATTTGAAAGTTGAGAAATGTGTAAATGTAAAATTTTGATAATAAAATGGGGCAATACTAATTTAAATGCCAAATCTTTAGATTGTAAAAAAACTAAATACTATTTATTTTAAATTGCTTTCTCTAAATTTTGTTTTTTAGCATAAGCCATAGCAGCTTCTCTAACCCAAGCACCTTCGTTCCAAGCTTTTTGTTTGGCTTCTAGTCTTTCTTTATTGCAAGGGCCATTGCCTTTTACAACTTCCCAAAACTCGTTCCAATTAATTTCACCAAAGTCGTAATGCTTTCTTGCTTCATTCCATTTTAAATTAGGGTCTGGGAGAGTCATTCCTAAAACCTTTACTTGCATTACACACATATCTACAAATTGTTGGCGGAGTTCGTCGTTGCTTTTACGTTTGATTTTCCATAAAGTGCTTTGTTCGCTGTTGCTACTTTCGCTGTCTTTAGGGCCAAACATCATTAAACTCGGCCACCACCATCTATTAATAGCATCTTGGCACATAGCTTTTTGTGCCTCTGTACCTTGACTAAGTGTAAGCAAAATTTCGTATCCCTGACGTTGATGAAAACTTTCTTCTTTACAAATACGCACCATGGCACGTGCATAAGGGCCATAACTTGTTCTACACAACATTACTTGGTTTAAAATTGCAGCACCATCAACCAACCAGCCAATAGCACCCATATCTGCCCATGTAAGGGAAGGATAATTAAATATGGAAGAATATTTTGCTTTACCTGTAAGCAACTGATTGGTCATTTCGTCTCTAGTAATGCCAAGGGTTTCAGCAGCAGAATAAAGGTACAAGCCATGACCAGCTTCGTCTTGCACTTTTGCCAATAAAATGGCTTTTCGTTTAAGCGATGGAGCTTTTGCAATCCAAGCACCTTCGGGCAACATACCTACAATTTCGCTGTGGGCGTGCTGAGAAATTTGCCTAATATTGGTTTGCCTGTATTTTTCGGGCATCCAATCTTTTGGCTCAATTTTAATTTCGCTTTCTATTTTTGAATTGAATAATTTTTCTACATCAATTATCATGTTGCAAATATAAATAAATGGACAAATAAAACTAACAGATGTTAGTTAAAACAAAAAATTTATTCAACTTTCGAAATATTGATTAATAAATTTTGGAAAAGCATAATTGCTTATATTCTTTTTGTTTATCCAAAATCCTTTGCTAGAATGAATTTCAATCATTTTTTTTAAATTTATTTCTATAAAATTTCCTTCTATTTTTTGGTGAGTTAAGGTTTGTTTAAATATTTGTGATACACTCGAAATTGTAAAATTTGTATTTTGTAAATGTTGCTGCATTATTGCATTAATATTAGTTTTTGTGAGTTCTTGAGGTTCATCTTTTTCGATTAAAATAAATTGATGCAAATTTTGCCAAATATCTTTAGTTTCTCTTTTTTCTATAAAAACATTTTCATCAAAATTCAAAATAAAAAAGTAGAAAAATCGATGCTTTTTTTGGAGCTTTTTTATTTTTACAGGCAGTTCTAAAACAGAGTTATTGGCAAATGCTTTGCAGTGTTTTTGTAAATAGCAACTAGTGCAAAAAGGATTTTTTGGGGTACAAATAGTTGCACCAAAATCCATAATTGCCTGATTGAAATTTGAAGCATTAGCCATGGGCAAAAGTTCCTGTGCTAATTGACTAAAATACTTTTTTCCTTCTATAGAATCAATAGGTATGTTTTTATTGAAAAATCTAGCTAAAACTCTATAAACATTACCATCAACTACAGCATGGGGTAGGTTATAAGCAAAAGAGGCAATAGCAGCAGCAGTATAGGTTCCAATGCCTTTTAAGCCAATTATTTCATTGTAGTTATTTGGAAAAATTCCTTTGTAATTATCTCTAATATATCTTGCTGTAAAAAGTAAATTTTTGCACCTACTGTAGTAGCCCAAACCCTCCCAAAGTTTAAAAACATCATCGTCATTTGCATTCGCTAGTTGTTGAATTGTAGGATATTTTGTAATAAAATTGTTGTAGTAAGGTAAGCCTTGCTCTACTCGGGTTTGTTGCAAAATTATTTCGGCTAGCCAAATTTTGTAGGGGTCTTTTTCGCCCTTCCAAGGCATGGTTCTTTTATTATCTTTTTTATGCCAATGCAAGAGCAATTTTGTAAAAATAGCTTGCATATTTATTGCTTAAAAAATATTTCAGTGGCACCATAGCCAAATCTTGGATCGTATTGATTTATAAAATAATCTACCTCTTTTTTCGACTTTAAAAGGCTATGAACTTCTTCTTTTAATTTGCCTTTGCCTACACCATGAATTACTATAAAACTTGTTAAATGATGGTGTACAGCAGCTTCGTACCATTTTTCAAATTCGTTTATTTGAATAGTTAAAATTTCGAAATTTGTTTTTCTACTAAAATCATCTACTAGTTTTTCGATATGCAAATCAATTACACTTCTTGCAGGGGGTAAATTTTGTTTTGTTTTTGCAATATCATACACTTTAAAACCTGCATTTGATAATTTACTTATATCAAACTTATCTTCTTTGATATCGTTTGATTTGTAGGGAAAAATATCAAACAATTTAAATTGTATGGAAGGCTCATTTTTTTCTTTCATGGCTTCAATACTCTT
Organism: Chitinophagaceae bacterium; assembly: GCA_049242885.1. GTDB lineage: Bacteria > Bacteroidota > Bacteroidia > Chitinophagales > Chitinophagaceae > CAIVPM01. Next base: position 13,095 of record JBMLOQ010000153.1, on the reverse strand, counting down.
GAAAAACTGTTTGGGTTTTGGTTTATAATTTACTTCGTAATAATCGGCTTTTAGTTTTTCAGGTGTTTTTAAAGCAAATTCTATAAAAAAGTTGGGGCTATCATTTATTTGTTCAAATAAAAAATCATGTATATAAAAATCATGAAAGGGAGCAATTTCATTCTGAATTTCAAAAGCTACAGTACCAAGCAATTCTTGATTGTATTTGAAGGTGTATGCTTTATCAGTTTTGTTGATTATGTAAACTTTTAAGCTTTCAACCACTTCATCATTAAAATCGTCTAAGCTAAATTTTGGGATAAAGCAAATCCAAACACCATCTTCTGTTTTATATTGATTGGGTTTTGGCTTTTCTTTTGGAATGTTGTCAATATAAATTTTGGGTGCTGTTTTTTTTTCTTCAACCAATTTCTTTTTTGTAAATCTATAGAAGTAAGGAAAATCTATTTGATCCATGTAAGCAGGAAATTTTACTCCTCTTATTTCAATCATCACCATTTTTTCGTTAATTAAATCTACTACTTTACCTTCTTCATGGCTGTGTAGTACTATTATGTCGTCGCCAATCTGATACTTCATTTATAATATTATTACTTATTGTTTTGTTTGTGCAGTTTGTTTAGTTTTGTTATTAATCTTTTGTATTGGTTTAGGTTTTGTTTCTACTTTGTTTTTTCTTATCAGTTTTCTTTTGATGTAGATGTCATCAAACATGCAATTTATACTTCTTCTATTGCCACAACTTCCTTTTTCTTTCATAGAAATTGAATTACCATTAAAGGTAAAATCAATAATACATGGGTCACCATTGGCGGCATAGGTAGCATGGTTATCGTCGCTTAAAGTCATTGTGCCTTTAAGTTCGCCAACACATTTTCCATTCTCTTTTTCCATGTATAAAAAAAACTTATATTCTCTTGGGGTGTATCCATCTCTTAGCGATAAAATATTTCTATCATTCACTGTGTAATTACCACTGTATTTATTATTGATTGGTAATGTATCAATGGGATTAATTAAGGGTTCGTTACTAGTAGAAGGTTCATTACTTTCGTTTACAACCGCCATAAAATTGTTGCCACTAAACGCCCAGCCTGTTTTGGTAAACATTAATTCTCTTTTGTAATTATATTTTTGTCGGGTAATATAAAAAGTAGGTTCTCTGTTTATGCTTATGCTTTTAAAGTATTCTTTATCTTGTTTTTCGTTTTCTGTAATTAAATTTTTATAGGCAATAAACTTGTTGTTTTTGTCGAATACTAAGGCTGTCAATCCATTTTTTTTTGGTTTTTGGATTAAAAGCAATAAATAGTTGAGGTTTGATTTTGCAATTCTACCAACTGGTTTAAAGATGGTTTTGGGGTCATTATTGGTCCAATTGCTAATGATACTATCTGGCACCACATTTTTTAATACTTTAAGCGAAATTTTTTGAGTGTCGGCAAACCTAAAAACGTTGGTGTCATTTGCTTCAAAACCTTGATTAATTATTTTAAAAGCGTTTACAAATTGGTTTGGTTTTATAGGTTCATCACCATTCAAAACTGCTTCATTATTACTACAAGAATAAATTAATATAACAAGCATGTAACACCATTTGTACATAAAGCGGATAATTTTTGTAAAAGTAAGGGAATGCGTATATTCTTTTTTTTTAATATGGAATGTTTGGTTTTGAGGTTAATTTGAGTAGATTTTTTTCAACATTTTAAAATATCCAACTTAATAAAAGCAATTTTTAATTTTCTTTACACAAATAACAAAAATGGTAGTTAATCTAAGCAGTGAACATAGCCTTGTAAGTAATTGGGTAAGTGAATTAAGAGATATAACTGTGCAAGGAGATAGAATGCGATTTAGAAGAAATTTAGAGCGAATTGGTGAAGTAGCTGCTTATGAATTGAGTAAGCAATTGCCATTTACAATTGAAACAATTGCTACCCCCTTAGGTACACATCAAAGCAAAAAAATAGCACAGCAACCTGTTTTGGCAACCATTTTGCGAGCAGGTTTGCCTTTGCACAATGGAATGCTTAATTTTTTAGATAAAGCCGATAATGCCTTTGTAAGTGCTTATAGAAAACATAATGAAGATGGTAGTTTTGAAATAGCACTAGACTATATGAGCTGTCCCAACTTAAATAATAGAGTTGTAATAATAAATGATCCAATGTTGGCAACTGGGGCAAGTATTGTAAAAACAATCGAAGTTTTAAAAACAGAATTTACACCAAGTGCAATACATGTAGTATGTGCTATTGCAAGTAAACAAGGTATTGAAAATATCCTAAAAACTTGTGGTAGTGATATTACAATTTGGTGTGGTGATATTGACGATCAACTGACTGATAAAGGTTATATTTTGCCTGGCTTAGGAGATGCAGGAGATTTAGCTTTTGGTAAAAAAATGCAACAGTAGTTTTAAAGAAGCTCTACAATTTTTTGGGCATTGCTTTCATTGTTAAATAATTGATGAAGCAATGCTTTTCTTTTTTCAAGTTCTTCGCTTTCAAAAGGTATATGAAAATACTTTTCAATCTGTTTTATGCAATCAGCAGCACTATTAAATTTTATACACAAATCTTCTACACTACTTCCATTTAAAGTGTAGTCGTTGGCTAAGCAAAATCTACCATTGTAAAGAGCATTTAATAGCTTTAGTTTTATGCCTGCACTATTATACGATGGTAGGATATGAAGTTGAGCCTTTGTAATTAAATCTTCCATTTCTCTTTCACCTGGATTAGTAACTATACATGTATGAGGAAATTTATGGGCAAGCTTTACTATGCTTTTTGGAGGATTTTTGCCAGCAATTACTAAGGGAATTGGTGCTGATGAAAAAACATTGTTGAGCAACCATTTTACAGCTTTTTGGTTAGAACTTATACTTAAATCTCCATGATATAAGCAATAGTTTCCCATTCCTTTTTGGGCTGTTATTTCCCAATTTGTTGGTAAAAATAAGGGTAGATATTTAGCATTTGAGGCTTTGAGTTGATTGGTATAAACATCTGCATCTTTTGCTGTTACTGTGAGTATGTGAATGTTTTTTTTGGCTACAAATTTTTCGTAATTGTAAAGTTTTTTGCTTTCTCTTTTGCTATATATTTTTTTTGCAAAGTTATTGGTGCTATCTGCTAAATGCTGATAGTATTCAAACTCCACATTATGAGATCTTAATATAATTTTTCTATTATTAAATCTATTATCTGTAAGCAAGTAACTGCAATGAATACCTTCAAGTAATATAGGATAATCATCTTTTAAAAGTGTGGTAAATAATGTTTCGTTTTTACGAGATTGTACTATAAAAGGTAATTTGCTCGAAAGCTGAGATAAACTTAAATTTCTTTTATAGTATTTAACCTCTGCACAAAATTGTTCCAATTCTTTTGCAGGTTGCCTGTCGTACAAAAAACAGTGTAAGTGAATATGAACTCCTTGTTTTTGCAAGGCTTCGAGCTTCCAATATAAATCAATAACCCCACCAAAATTTGGGGGATGTGGTACAGTAATAGCTATTATGTGCAAATGCTTTTCCAAAATTCAAGTAACTTTTTTTCTTCGAATTCCCAATTTAAAATTTCCCTTGCTTTTAAAGTATTTTCTTTAAGTTGCTGCAATAAAACACCATTTTCTAATAAATAGTTCAGAGCATGTGTAATTTTTTCTTTTTCTATTGACGAAATGAGATAGGCAATGTGGTGTTTTGAATTAATCTCTTGATACTCTGGATAGCCTACACAAAGTTGAGGAATGCCTGCCATTATATAGTCGAAAAATCTGTTGGCTAAAGAATACACTTGGTTTAGCCCATTTGCCTCGAAAATAGTAATTCCTAAGGTTGCAGTTGGTGTAATCAGCTTTAAATCCTTTGGTAAAACACTCCCAAAAAGTTTTACTTTTTGTTGTAATTGATATGTTGTTACTAATGTTTTAGCTTCATCAAAAAAATTTCCTACACCGTATATGTGCAGCTCTCCATTCACTTTTTCCATTGCAGGAATTAAATTTTCAAACCCCCTTCCTTCATTTACTGCTCCTTGATATATTATTATTTTTTTTGAATTAATTGTTGCATTAGGAATAGGAGCATTATTTAAAGTAGGTAAATTTTGTATTACTTCATACTCTACTCCATATCTTCTTTTAAATTCTTCTTTTATGAAATTATTTACAGTATATCCCAATTTAAATTTGGGTACAGCAAACTTTTCAATACCAAGCCAAATTTTTTGAACTAGTGGTCTTCTAACTACTTCAATTAATTCAGTAAACAATTCATGTGCATCATAAACTCTTTTCTTTTGTTTAAATAAAGATGCAATGTAATTGGGTAAAATAGTGTCTAAATCAATAGCTACATAAACATCAGTTTTAACAAATGGGAGATAAAAAAGGAGTTTAATGTTGTACTCTAAGTAAAGAAATATTGATTTTTTAAAGAAAATTTTTATACGTTTTTGCTTGTAAACTTGGTTTGTGATGTTTAATGAGTGATTAAATTTTGTTCCAATTAAAGTAACATCAAATCCATTATTGCTAAGACTTGTGCAAATTCTTTGCATTCTTTGGTCGTAAAGCAAATCGTTAATTACAGTAAAGGTTAGCTTTTTTTTGTGCATTTGAGCAAATATAGTAGTGGCAAATTTTAATAATTATTTTGAGCTAGTGTTCTTTATTTTTACAGTCTTAATATTACCATGATAAAACGTTTTTTTGTATTCTTTTTTTCAATACTTACATTTTTTTTAAAAGCCCAACAATGTACAACTTTGGGTCAAACACCATCATCTGCTTTTCCTGTATGTGGTGGAGCTGTTTTTAATCAAACTACAGTGCCTAATTGCGGTGGCACAGCAATTCCTGTACCACCTTGTGGCAGTGGTTATGATGACAGAAATCCTTTTTTTTATAAGTTTTCTTGCTTCAAAACAGGCACACTTGGTTTTACAATTACACCCATCCAAATGAGTGATGATTTTGATTGGCAAATATTTGATGTTACAGGAAAGTCGCCCAATGCAATTTATACTGATGCCACCTGTTTTGTAAGTTGCAGCTGGAGTGGAGTTACTGGAGTTACGGGTACATCTTCTTCTGGTACAGTGCCAAATGGATGTTCAGGTACAAGTCAGCCACCTATTGTAACAATGCCTACAATTACTCAAGGTCGAAATTATTTGTTATTTATCAGCAATTTTTCTGCATCTAACAGAGGCTATAATTTGGCATTTGGGGGAGGTACAGCTGTAATTACAGATTCAACTCCTCCAGCAATTCAAGATATTACAAATAATTGTATAGGTGATAAAGTGTACATAAAACTTAATAAAAAAATGCGTTGTAATACAGTTGCAACCAATGCAAGCGACTTTACCATAACGTCAAACCCTACAATTAGTAATATTGAAGTGGTAGGCTGTAATACTGGTTTTGATACAGATAGTATTGTGGTATCTTTAGCTAGCCCTTTAACTACTGGAAGTTATACTGTAGCAATTAAAAATGGAACCGATGGCAATACTATTTTAGATTTATGTGATGTGGGTGTTCCTGTTGGTTCATCAAAAGTTCTAAATTTTACGGGAGCTTTTATACCTACACTATTAGATAGCATTGTGCCGAGTAATTGTAATCCAAATTTTGTAGATGTAGTTTTTAAAAGAGGAATGCTTTGTAACAGTTTTGCACCAAATGGTAGTGATTTTATAGTAAATGGACCAAGTGTAGTTTCTGTTTCTAGTGCTTCTATTGTTTGTACTAATAGCTTAACAACAACTGTTAGAGTAAATTTTGCAAGTTCTATTAATGTATTCGGAAATTATATATTAAGTGTTGCAACAGGTACAGATGGTAATACTTTATTAAATGAATGTGGTGTGCCTACTCCAGTGGGTACAAATAAAACTTTTAGTGTAGCAGTTCGCCCAAACCCAACATTTACATATGTTGCAAAAGAAAGATGCACGGCTGATACTATACAATATTTTCATAATGGAAATGGAAATGCCAATAAATGGGAATGGAAGTTTGATGGAGCACCAACAGCTAGTTTATTGCAAAATGAAACGGTAGTTTATACTAGTTTTTTAACAAGGCAAGTACAACTTAAAGTTAGCAATAGTGTTTGTGCCGATAGTATTACACAAAATATTCCAATTACCAATCATGCTATATCTGCACAAATAGTGGTGCCAGATACAACTTGCCCTTTGGCAGGTACTAATTTTATTGATGGAAGTACAGGTTTAATAAATAGTTGGCAATGGGTTATTGGCAATGGAAATACAAGTAACTTACAAAATCCGCCACCACAATTTTACACCATAACACCAGGCAACGTGTCTTACACTGCTTCATTAAAAGTTACTAATACTGTAGGTTGTGTTGATAGTGCATCAAAAGTGTATGTTGTTAAACCTTCTATACCTGCATTGTTAGATGGAATTTTGCCCTATGGTTGCAGTCCAAATAAAATTACTATATTTTTCAATGCTCCAATGCGTTGTAATAGTGTAGCACTAAATGGCAGTGATTTTGCAATTATAGGTACCAGTACAGTTGTTGTAGATAGTGCAAAAGCTATTTGTACAGGAGGTTTTGGTAGAATGATTGAAATTTATTTTAAAGATTCTATTCGTGTTGGAGGAATGTATAAATTACAACTACAACGAGGTAGCGATGGCAATATTTTAGTTAATGATTGTGGCTTAGAATCCATTCCTGCTTTTTTAAATTTCAGGGTTTATGTAAAGCCAAACCCTAACTTCAATATAGTTACGTTACCAGGCTGCAAAGCAGATACTTTGTTGTTATTTCATAATGGATTAAATGATGTTGATAAATGGCGTTGGTATTTAAACGATAGTTTAATAAGCGATAAACAACAAACTACTTGGGTTTATAATTTTACTACTACAAAACAAATAAAATTACAAGTTTTAAATGGTTTGTGTAGCGATACAATAAGCAAGCCTGCACTGCTTTTTTTTGACAGCTTAAAAGCTAGAATAAACTTGCTTACACCTTTAATTTGCCCAAATGAGTTGGCAATGTTTAGAGATAGTAGTATTGGCAATATTACTCAGTATAACTGGCAATTTGCAAATGGAAGCTCTAGCAATCTTCAACACCCAACACCACAAATTTTTAATACACCAGCAAGTATTCAAAGTTTACCTAATCTTCTTATAGTAAACAATGCTAAAGGCTGTGTTGATACTGCCATACAAAATATTAAAGTTGTGCCTAATTGCTTGGTAGAAGTGGCAACTGCTTTTACCCCAAATGGGGATGGGTTAAACGATTTTTTATACCCAATTAACGCTTACAAGGCAATAAATTTGCAGTTCAGAGTATTTAATAGATTTGGGCAATTGATTTTCGAATCAAGGGATTTTACAAAGCGTTGGGATGGAACTGTACAAGGGCAAAAACAACAAGCTGGCACTTATGTTTGGACTCTCGATTATGTTGATAAAGACACAGGTAAATCTATTTCAACAAAAGGTTTTAGTGTTTTAATTAGATAGATTCGCTTTATAAATTGTAAATCAAACCTTAAAGTTTCCACAAAGTAGGTAGGCAAAAGTCAATTCATATATGTTTGTTGCCACTATAAAAATTAGCTATGGCATTAATAAAAAGTATATCCGGAATTAGAGGAACCATTGGAGGTAAAGTAGGCGAAGGTTTAAGCCCTTTAGATGTAGTTCGTTTTACAGCAGCATATGGCACCATGTTGCAACAACAATTTATTGATCAAAAAATTAAAGTTGTAATTGGAAGAGATGGAAGAATGAGTGGTTTAATGGTTCAAAATTTGGTAGCAAATACCTTAATAAGTTTAGGTATTGATGTGATAGATGTTGGTTTAAGCACAACTCCAACAGTAGAAATGGCTGTAGTATTTGAACAAGCAAATGCAGGTATAATTCTTACTGCTAGTCATAATCCTAAAGAATGGAATGCCCTAAAATTGTTGAACAATAAGGGTGAGTTTATAAGTGGTGACGAAGGAAAAACACTTTTAGAAATTGCAGAAAAAGAAGATTTTAACTTTTCTGTTGTTGATAATTTAGGAACAATTACTTCAAACAATACAGCATTGCAACAACATATTGATGCTGTAGTAAATTATCCTTTAGTTAATGTAGAGGCTATTAAAGCAAAGAATTTTAAAGTAGTTGTAGATGCTATAAATAGCACAGGAGCATTTGCAGTGCCACAACTTTTAAATGCTATTGGAATTACCAATGTTGTAGTTTTAAATGCAGAAGTTACAGGAAAATTTGCCCATAATCCAGAGCCTCTTCCACAGCATTTAACTAGCTTGTGCCAAGCAGTAGTTGCCGAAAAAGCTCACCTTGGAATTGCTGTTGACCCTGATGTTGATAGACTTTGTTTTGTAAACGAAGATGGTACATTATTTGGGGAAGAGTACACTTTAGTTGCAGTTGCAGATTATGTTTTAAAGCATAAAAAAGGAAATACTGTAAGTAACATGAGTAGCACAAGAGCTTTAAAAGATATTACCCAAAATCATAAAGGTCAATACTACTCAAGTGCTGTTGGCGAAGTAAATGTTGTTACAAAAATGAAAGCTGTAAATGCAGTAATTGGTGGAGAAGGGAATGGAGGAATAATAGTGCCAGATTTGCATTATGGACGTGATGCATTAATTGGCATTGCTTTATTTATGACTCATTTAGCTAATGAAAATAAAACAGCTAGACAGTTGCGAAACACTTATCCAGATTATTTTATAAGCAAAAACAAAATTGATTTGCCAAAGGATTTAAAAATTGAAAAAGTTTTTGATCATATTAAGTCTAAGTATAAAAATCAAGAAATAAATACAGAAGATGGGTTGAAAATAGACTTCGAAAAAGATTGGGTGCACTTACGTGCAAGTAATACTGAGCCCATTATTAGAATATATAGTGAAAGTCATTTTGAAACAACTGCAGAAAATATTGCTAAAAAAATAATGGCCGATATTAGCGAAGTGATGTAGTTTAATGTGTAATCTTATTTTGTAAAAAGTCTCTAGTTTTTGCTAGAGACTTTTTTTGTTAACTTAAGCGTAACATGTCCTTAACATTCAGTTAACATTGCAAACCCACATTTGCAGCAAGAAAAAAAAATGAAAAAGTCAATTCTAATTCTAGTTATTTTATTTTCGGCAATAGCCAAAATAAATGCACAAACTGCAAAACTTTCTGGTAAAATAGTAGGAGAAAATAACAAACCAGTAGCCGCTGCAAGTGTTACAATTGTTGGTCAAAAAGGAGGTACAACATCAAATTTTGAAGGTATATATAACTTAGTATTATCAACTGGAAAAAAGTATGAAATTGAGGTTAGTGCTATTGGTTATGCAACTAAAAGAATCAGTGATGTAGAAGTAAATGCCAAAGAAGTAAACGAATTAAATATAATTTTAGAGCCAAAAGCTAAAGATTTAACAGATGTTGTTGTAAAAACAACTTCTGCAAAAAAAGAAACAACCAATGCCTTAATATCTTACCAAAGAAATACAGGTACTGTTACTTCTGTAATAAGTGCAGAGGCAATAAGAAGAAGCCCTGATAGAAACACAGGAGAAGTTTTAAAACGTATTCCAGGAGCATCTATACAAGATGGTAAATTTTTAATTGTTAGAGGATTAAGTGATAGATACAATGCAGCTATGTTAAATGGTGTACCATTAACTAGTTCAGAGCCAGATAGAAAAACATTCGCTTTCGATTTAATTCCTTCAGGAATGATTGATAATATTATTGTAAACAAAGCTTCTACTCCAGAAAATTCAGGAGAGTGGGCTGGTGGATTAGTTCAAATTAATACAAAAGACATACCTACAAGAGGTTTCTTTAACATGCAAATAGGCATGGGTATAAATTCTCAAGTTGTAGGAAACGATTTTTATGGTTACAATAAAGGGAAATACGATTTTTTAGGTATTGATGATGGTAGCAGAGCATTGCCTAACAACTACACAACAAAATCTCAGTTTGATTTATCATCTCAAGATAAAAAAAATGCTATTGGATTAGCTATGAATAACCAATGGACACCACAATTAATGGCTACACCTTTAAACACTAACCTGCAAATGAGTGGTGGTTTTACAAGTAAATTGTTTGGTAAACAAGTTGGTGGTGTTTTTGGATTAACTTACAACAAATCAAACCGTAATCTTCAGTTAGGCAACAATCAATTTAATTTTGGTGGTGGAGGTTCAACTTCTATAGATTATTCATTTAATGATGCTAAATATACACAAGATGTTTTGTGGGGAGCTTTAGGAAATTTTGCGATACAACTTAACAACAATAATAAAATTAGCTATAAAACATTATTCAACGTAAACTCTACAAATTATGCTAACATTAGAAATGGTATAGAAAATTTTGGAACAACTCCTTTGGATAGTGTAAAAGCTTATGAGTTACAGTTTCAACAAAATATGTTTTGGAGCAACCAAATAATTGGTGAACATAATTTTATAAAACCCAACTTTAAATTAAAATGGTTTGGTTCATTCAATATTTTAGATGGTTATCAACCCGACCAAAGAAGAATATTATACAGAAAATCAAATACAATACCAAACTTACCGTATGAAATGCTTGTTGCAGATGTTTTATCTCAAAGAAGCGGAAACAGATTTAATCAAGCATTGAATGAATACATCTACACAGCTGGTGCCGATATTACTAAAAGTTTCAAATGGTTTGGTCAAACTCAAACCTTCAAAGCAGGTTACTTATTTCAAGTTAGAGATAGATTATTTGATGCCATGCCATTTAGCATTGGTTTAGTAGGAAATAATCCAAGTTTAATACGTCAAACAGCTGAGCAGGCATTTGTTGCAAGTAATTTTTCTTCAACAGGTGAAAATGGTAAGTTTTATTTTGATGCTATTAAAGGAAGTAGATTTCGATATTTAGCCAATTCAATTTTAAACGCAGGTTTCTTTCAATTCGATAATCAATTTACAAGCAAATTTCGTTTGTTGTGGGGGTTAAGAGTTGAAGATTTTGATCAATTAGTAGGTAGCGTTAAAAAAAGTGATCCAAGATTTTCAAACAGTCGTGTAACCGACTTTTTACCAAGTTTAAACTTCACTTACAAATTAAATGCAAAAACAAACTTACGCTTAAGTGCTACCCAAACTGTTGTACGTCCTGAGTTTAGAGAATTAGCCACTTTTGAGTTTTACGATTTTGAAGTAAATGCTGCTGTGCAAGGAAATCCTAACTTACAAAGAACTAAAGTAACTAACCTAGATTTAAGATACGAATTGTATCCAAATGCTGGTGAAACTTTTAATGTAGGTGTTTTTTATAAAAACTTTATTAACCCAATAGAACAAGTATTTATATTGGCTGGAGGAGGTGCAAGTACGTTTGTATATACCAATCCTCAAGCAGCGAATAGTGTAGGTGCAGAATTAGAGTTTCGTAAAAAATTAGATGTAATTGGGTTGCCTAATTTTACAATACAAACAAATTTTGCCTACATATATAGCAGAATTAAAGATGATAAATTAGCAGCTGCAGGATTACTTAAAGATAGACCTATGCAGGGTCAAAGCCCATATGTAATAAACGCTGCTTTATTGTACGATGTAGAAAAATTAGGGTTAAATGTTACCTTATTATTTAATCAAATTGGAGAAAGAATATCATTAGTAGGCAACGATGTTTTTCCTGATATTTGGGAAGCACCAAGGCCAATTTTTGACCTTCAAATTAGCAAAAAAATACTTAAAAATAGAGGTGAAGTAAAATTAAATATCCAAGATATTTTAAACCGCCCTTTATACTTCTATCAAAATTTAGATGGTAAAAATCAGAGAAATGCAGCAGTTGATGTTGATAGATTTTCTAGAAGATTTGGAACTAATATTTCTGTAAGCTTAGCTTATAACTTTAAATAAATAACAAATAAAAATTCAAAAAAATAAAAAAACAATGAAAAAGTTTTCTTTAGTAGCCCTTACTTTAATCTCTTTAGTGGGCTGTAGAAAAATTGAAATTGATGGTGGTGGCTCAACTGTAATTACACAACCACCAGCTACTGGTACACGCCAAACTATTACATTATCTGGTAGAATTGATAGTAATATTACGCTTACCCCAGCAAATGATTATATCATAAGTGGATTGACTTACATGGTTAATAACAAAACCTTAACTATTTTACCTGGTACTGTAATTAAAGGAAATTTCACAGGTGCTAATGTTGCTGCTTTAGTAATTACTAGAGGTAGTAAAATAGTAGCAGATGGTAGTGCTACTGCTCCTATTGTATTTACAAGTGCAAACCCTACACCAAGAAGTGGTGATTGGGGAGGAATTGTTATTTGTGGTAGAGCAACTGTAAATACTAGCTCAGCAGCTGGTGCTGGAACTTTTTTAGTAGAAGGTGGTATAAATAATAGCAATAATGATGGTATTGCAGGTGGTACTGATGACAATGATAGTAGTGGCGTATTACGCTATGTAAGAGTTGAATATGCAGGATATGCTTTTAACCCAGATCAAGAAATTAATAGCCTTACTATGGCAGCTGTAGGAAGAAAAACAGTTATTGAATATGTACAAGTTACTCATGCAAAAGATGACGCTTTTGAGTGGTTTGGTGGTACAGTAAATTGTAAGTACTTAGTAGCTTATAAAACTCAAGACGACGACTTTGATAGCGATAATGGTTTCAGTGGTACAGTTCAATTTGGTATTATTTTTAGAGATAGTGCTATAGCTGATATAAGCAGAAGCGAAGCTTTTGAAACCGATAACGATGCAAATGGTACTGTTAATGCTCCAAAAACAAGAGCAATTTTTAGTAATGTTACAGCTATTGGTCCAAGAAGTACATTAAGTGGTATTGGTAATAGTTTGTATTTGTGTGCAGCTCAAATAAGAAGAAATTCAGCAACATCAATATATAACAGTGTATTTATGGGTTGGCCAGCAGGATTATTAATTGATGATAGCCGTGGACAAGCAACTTGGAACAATGTGTTGGATAGCAGTTTACGTTTTAGAGGAAATTTAATTGCAGGTTGTGCTATTCCAT
>JBMLOQ010000152.1:0-5177 GCA_049242885.1 Chitinophagaceae bacterium | reverse complement strand
AAGATGATAGCATAGAAGCTGCAAACAAAGTATTATCATCTACACACTTATTTTCTTTAGCTGAAAGTTTAGGTGGGGTTGAAAGTTTAATTAATCATCCAGCAAGCATGACGCATGCTAGTATTCCAAGAGAAGAAAGAATAAAAAATGGCTTAAATGATAGTCTAATAAGATTAAGTGTTGGTATTGAAGATGCTGATGATTTAATTGAAGATTTAAATAAAGCCATCGGGTAGTTTTAAAACAAAAAGGCAACAAAATATTTCCATAGCATTGCAATTAATTAACTTAAGGTTTTCATTTTTACCCTATAGTAAATTTTTAAGCAACTAATTTAATGTAGCTTTAAATAGCAATACATTTAAGCAATGAAATGAATTTTGCTAAAGAAATTATTTATTCACCGTTAAGTTAAATGCCAACAAAAATTTATCCAAAATGCAATATGTTTGGTGAAACATTTTTTTGAATTCTAAGAATTTTACTATTAAATTTTTGTGTGTAGCATTATGGCAATTGCTACACCACGTTGCTTTTGCACAAACCATTCAAATAGAACACAAATACTACACCGTTGAAGATGGTTTGCCAGGAAGAACTATTAATCACATAACTCAAGATAGTATAGGCTATATATGGCTAGCAACTAATAAAGGAATTTGTAAGTTTAATGGATACACCTTTGAAAACTACAACAAACAACATGGTTTAAGAAAAGAAGATGTAAAAGCACTTTACTTTATTTCAAACGAAATTGTTTGGATAAAATATAATTTACTTGATTATGATTGTTTCGATGTTTTTAATACAAAAACATTAACCACTACTCCTTTTGCCTTGTACTACAAAAACCAACTATCTCCATTACTCATAAAAAACTTAAATAGTGTAGCCAAAGTAAACAATAACATTTATTATTTTGGAGTAAACGATACTATGGGTGTGGTTCAGTTTTCTAACAACAAATTCACTTTTAAAAAGCTACCTCACAAAGTATTATTGCTACAAACCAATGAAGTCGATAATCTGTATGCATTGGAGGTAAGTAAAAAGCGACTTTTAAAATGCAGCAGCAATTTACAAATTGTAGATTCTAGTTATAACAAAGAGTATATCAACAAATTATTAAAATATTTCTTCTTCCCTTATTCCAAAGATTATTTCACGTATAGCGAAAGTATAAATACAGTTAATATTAAAAAAGATGAAGAATTAAATTCGGCATTTAAAAATATAGAAACTGATTTTTTTAGTTCTTTTTTAAACGATAAAAAGTATTTCATCAACGATTATGCAATTTATGACAACAAAACATCCCAAGAGGTATTTAACTATCGGAATATAGACAAATCCATACAAAGCAAAAGCAATATCATTCATTGTAAATTTATTGCTCCAAATGGTACGATTTGGCTTGGGCTAGAGTTTGGTTTGCTAAAAGTGGATCTTGTGCCAAAAAGATTTAATGCACTATTGAGTAATATAAAACAACAAGAACGCAACATTGCCGTAAGAGGCATTGTAGAAAACAGCAAAAAAAAGCTTGTTATTCATACCGAAAATTTGGTAAAGTATATTGTAGAATTTGATGTAAATAATAAAAGTGTAATAAAAGAATATCCTTCAAACGAATTTAATTATGCTCTTACAAGTGATAGCTTTGGTAATACCTATTTTATAGACAATAAATTAAACAACATTAATAAAATAGACAATAATGGAAATACCAAACCCTTATTTAAGGTTGGGTTTAAAGACTGGGTTTGGAGTTTAAGCTTTATAAATAAAAACATTATTTGGGCTGGTACAGAAAGCCAAGGACTTTACAACATAGATTTAATTAAAAAGCAAACTACCCCAATAAACTATAATGGATTTAAAGAAATTATTGGAGCTACAATTTATCAAATAAAAAAAATAAATGATACTTGTATTTGGATTTGTACAAGTAAAGGATTGTACAAAGCCAATACTTCATTAGGCATATTTCAACGCTATCATAATCAAGGAAAAGGAAAGTTTTATTTGCCATCTAACAATATTTCATTTCTTGAATATAGCAAACAAAATATACTGTGGCTAGCAACACTTGATAATGGCTTAATAAAATACAACTTAGAAAAAGGACTTGAGAAAGAATTTACTAAAAACCAAGGCTTTCCAACACAAACTATTTATGCTGCTTATGAAGATGCATATAACAGCATTTGGATGTCCAGCGACGTAGGTCTTATACAGTTTAATAAAGAAGCAGAAGAAGTAAGTAGAATATATACCACTAAAGATGGCATTACAAACAATGAGTTTAATAGAATTGCACACTATAAATCATCGGATAGCTCTTTGTTTTTTGGAGGATTAAATGGCATTACTTTTTTTAATCCTAAAAATTTTATGCTTCAAAAAAATGTTTCCAAAATTAATTTGATTGTAGAAGAGGCAAAAATTTACAATGGCACTACAGGTAAGTTTTTCCATGTTGAAGCATCAGTTAAAAATAACAACGAAATAAAACTAAACGCCAACGACCGTTTTATAACCCTACAATTGGCTTTGCTTACTTATTCCAATGTAGATAAAATTCAGTATGCTTATAAGTTAGATAATGATAGTAATTGGACTTTTCAAAACAACCGAATCATACAAATTGCTGGCTTATCTTGGGGTAAGCATACCCTAACAATTAAAGCTAAAGATGATAATGGAGTTTGGGGCAACAATACAGTTGTTTTACACATAAATCAGCTTCGACCATTTTATTTGCAAACTTGGTTTTTAGGAAGTTTATTAGCAATAATTGGTTTAACTTTTTATGTAATTTACCGATATAGAATAAAAAAAGTAGAAGCACAAAAAATTGAACTTTTACAAATGGTTAATGAAAGAACAGAAGAACTAAACCAAAGCAAAAACGAACTCCAAATATTGTTGTTACAAAAAGAAGTATTGCTAAAAGAAATTCATCATAGAGTAAAAAACAATTTAACTGTAATTAGTAGTTTGCTAGAACTACAATCGGATAATACTCATGATGAAAATGCCAAAGCTACATTATTACAAGGCACCAACAGGGTACGATCTATTGCTTTAATTCATCAAAAACTCTATCAGCATCAAAACTTTGCAAGTATGGAGTTGCATGAATTTATAAATGACTTATACAAGCAAATAGCATCAGTAATGAGCAACTTTGATTTATCTGTTATTTTTAAAAACGAAATTGCCAATATTTTGGTAGATATTGATACTTCTGTACCTCTTGGTTTAATAATAAATGAGCTATTAACAAATAGTTTTAAATATGCCTTTATCAATAATCCACAACCTTTTATACAAATAAAATTACAAACTGTAACAAAAGATGTATTTCAACTTATTTACATAGATAATGGTCAGGGTTTACCAGCCAATTTTAAGGTAGAAGAAGCCAGCAGTTTAGGTATGCAACTCATGCACATGTTGGCCACTCAATTAAGTGGACAAATGGTTTATTTAAGAAAAGATGATTTGTCTATTTTTACCATCACATTTAAAACAACAGAAGCAAGAAGTAAAGAATAATGAGCACACTTAAAATAGGCATAGTAGAAGATGAATTAATTATTGCAAATCTTATTGCAAGTACTTTAAAAAAAATTGGATATCAAACCACCAAAATTGCCAGTACTTATAACGAGGCATTAGAAATGTTAGATGCAGAGAAGCCTGATGTTGTTTTACTAGACATTCAAATAAAAGGAAGTAAAGATGGTATTGAACTTGCCCACACTATTAATACCAGCTATAATACTCCATTTATTTTTCTTACTGCAAATGCAGATGCTGCAACCCTTGAGCGTGCAAAAGCAACTAACCCACCTGCTTTTTTGGTAAAACCATTTACAAAAGACGATTTATACACAGCTATTGAAATTTGCTTTAATAATTTTTCAAAAAATAAAACTGCACAACAATATTCAAGTGCTACTAATACAGAACAAGACTTTCTTATAAAGGATGCACTTTTTATTAAAGACGGCAATTATTTTCATAAAATAAAGTTTGCCGATATTTTATACTTAGAGTCGGAGCATGTTTATGTAAACGTGGTTACAGCAACCAAAAAACTACTAGTTCGTAGCTCTCTACAACAATACTTAACCCATTTTGATGCAAAGAAGTTTGTACAAATTCATCGCAGTTACGCCATTAATATCGATTTCATAGAAATTATAAACTCTGAAAGCATCATTATAAACAATGTTACTTTGCCATTAGGCAAAACCTTTAGAGATAAATTGTTGATGCAACTAAAACTTGGGTAGTTTGTATGTTTTTTTTTAAAAAATACAAGTTGCTAATTTTAGGTTGGCTTTAAAACATTCTTCTTGCAATTTCATTTTTTAAAGAACTCCTTTTTGCACATTAATTATATGTGCAAAAAATTCATATACAAAATTCTTAGGTTCATATACATATTTTAAGGCGTTGAGAACATTGCAATAAACTCCTATTTATACCGCTTTACTTTTACAAAATTCAAAACTAAATCCTTAAAAAGTCCAAGAAAATTTATTAAAAATAATTTTCTATGAATTACTATAAAGGTGCATAACTATTTTCTTATAAATCAAATTCTCTAAAAGGGGTTGAGGATTTGTTAAAGGATAAGAATCAACAACAATTATGCACCATTATTTTTTTAAATAATAATGTTTAGAAAATTTTATATGTACACTTTAATTACTAGGGTTTTTAATTTGGCTCTAAAAAAGGCTTTACCAATTATTACACTTTTCCTTTTTACCAATTGCATATTTGCCCAGTCACCAACCATAACCAGTTTTTCACCTTTAAATGGAAAACCTGGCGATGCTGTAACTATTACTGGCACCAACTTTAGTAGTACCAATACCAATAATTTAGTTTTTTTTGGTGCAACAAAAGCAATTGTTACATCATCCACAACTACAAGTATTACAGCTACAGTACCTTTAGGTGCTACATATGCACCTATTAGTGTACTAAATGCAAATATAAATTTAGCAGCACAAAGCAATAAAAACTTCACACCATCATTTAACCCTGTAAGATCTACTTTAATTGCAGGCAACTTTATAGAAAAAGAAGATTTTACATCTAATAATAGTGCAGAAGCTATGGTAGTTGGTGATATAGATGAAGATGGCAAAGCAGAT
>JBMLOQ010000151.1:0-3276 GCA_049242885.1 Chitinophagaceae bacterium | reverse complement strand
CCCTCATTTTTTAAAGACAAATTATATGACTTTAACACTAGCTTTAACTTCTTTAAATAAGCGTTGAAATACTATCAATTAGCTGTAACACTTATTATCAGAAAAAAACTGATATTTCTCATAACTTCTAAAATGGTAAAAAATATGTTGCATTAATTCTTCAAACAAAAATGCACCAACATTATTCTGTGTTATTGGTATCATTAAAGTATTTGGGAATGATAAAAAAGCCTGTAATTTACTAACCTTGTTTATTGTAAAGGGTATATAACTTCGTATCTTAATCAATATTAAACTTCATCCTTGTTCCTCTTTAAAAAAGCAAAACATACCTATCAAAATCAATTTTCTTTACTTATACAAATGATGAAATAAACAAAACAAGTTATTACAATGTGTTTGTGTGTTTAATAAAAATATAAATTGCCGCTTCAAAATTTGTATGAAACTTAAATGGCTTTTATGGTTAATTATTGCTACTAGTTGTACTTCAACAAAACAATACAACGAAAAAGAAATAGCAGCATTGGGTCATTATCTTTTTTTTGATACTAGATTGTCTTTAAACAATACCAAAAGTTGTGCAAGTTGCCACAATCCAAATTTTGCTTTTACCGATGGCTACAGAACTAGTATAACTAGCTTAGGCGAAAATGTATTGCACAATGCACCTTCTATAATAAATAGTAGTTACCTTAAAAGATATGATTGGGCTAACCCTAATATCACTTCCTTAACTCAACAAGTTAAACGACCACTTTATACCCATCAACCTATTGAACTTGGCTTAGACAAACATTTTATTTCACTTAAAAAAACTTTAGCGGAAGATAGCTTGTATAATTCATTGTTTAAAAAAGCTTTTCCTAATGATGATAGTTTGTTTACCAAACAACAAATTGAAACTGCCATAGTTGCTTATGAAAAAACTCTAACGAGCCAAGAAAGTAAGTTCGACAAAAAAACACTTACTCCACAACAACTTAATGGTTTAAAACTATTTTTGAGTAAACCATTAAACTGCGGGGTTTGCCATCCTCCACCTAATTTTACATTAGCTGCAACATCTAATTACATCGATAGTATTTACATCAACATTGGCTTGTACAATATTAATGGCAATGATGAATATCCTAAAAATGATGCAGGATTATCGATGATAACAAACAACAAAAAAGACAATGGAAAATTTAAAATACCTAGCCTGAGAAATGTTTTGCTTACAGCACCATATATGCACGATGGCAGTATAGCATCCATATCTGAGGTTATTGATATGTATGCAAGAGGGGGAAGAATAAATAAAGAGGGAGATGGTAAACTAAATAAAAATAAACATCCATTGATCAAAGGCTTTTTGCTTAGCGATAAAGAAAAAATGGAACTAATTAGTTTTTTAGCCTCCCTAACCGATTCAACAATTTTTAAAAAACCACAATTTAAAAATCCTTTTAGATAAGTTTGTTTTTCACATTAACTACTAAAATTTGTGATACCACTAAAGTGTTGCACTTTTGATGTATTGAATCATTAAATAGATATGAAAAGATATTTAATTCTAGTTTTAATTACCATTTTTTTTTCATGTAACCATGAACAAAAAAATCAAAATAGATCGGGTGGTACAGCATCAAACAAAGAAAATGAGCAAGCTATCGAAGCTTTGATTTTAGAAGACTCTAGCGTACTTCATATTCCTGCTGTTGCTGCAAGATTAGAAACTATAAAAAAATATTTAGCTCTTAAAACAC
Organism: Chitinophagaceae bacterium; assembly: GCA_049242885.1. Lineage (GTDB taxonomy): Bacteria > Bacteroidota > Bacteroidia > Chitinophagales > Chitinophagaceae > CAIVPM01. Next base: position 1,525 of record JBMLOQ010000151.1, on the reverse strand, counting down.
CAATCATTCTTTTAGATAGTTTAGATGTTAATGCTACTAAAGCTCAGCAAATTGCTATTAACGATGCAGCATTTTGTAAAAACTTATTCGACCCAAAAACTAATCAACCCTACCGAACCGAGATTTTTAATGTGTACCAAGCTAGGCCTCAAGAATCTGTACAAAATGAAACTACTTACAAAGTAGAAATGTACAATTATGCTTTAAACTTAGCTACAACTGCAATGGTAAGCTTAACTAAAAATAAAGTAATTAGCGTAAACAACTATGCAGCTACTCAACCAGACATTCCAACGCATCTTAAAAATTTGGCTTTACAAATTGCTATTAACAATAATAAAGTAATCGAAGCGTTAGGCTACAAACCCAACGAAACTGAAGCTTTAATGGCCAACACTAAAACTGCATTAAATAATACAAAATGTGAACGTAGCTTGCATTTATGTGTGGCTCCTACTTTTATAAAAGATGATAAAGCTTTATGGGCAATTGTAGATTTAACCGATTATAAAATTGTAGGTATACGTTGGACAAATGTGGGCAAAAGTGAAGCTGATACAAGGATTAGTGAAAAGAAATTGAAGTTTGATAAAATAATGGAGTGTTACTGCAAAAAAGTGAATGCTCTTGAAAAATATAATTGGAAACTTAATTATGTTTTAACCACTAGCGATGGTTTGCGAATTAGTGAAGTAATGTACAACAATAAGCAAGTTATAAACAATGCTAAAATTGTAGATTGGCACGTTGGCTATAGCAATACAGATGGTTTTGGATATAGTGATGCTGTAGGTTGCCCAGAATTTAGCCAAGCAGCTGTTGTAGCAGTTAGCGACCCAAGAGTTGTTGAAATAATAGACAATGGAAAATCGATTGGATTTGCATTAGAACAAAATTTTAGCAGCGAGCAATGGCCAAAGCCTTGTAACTACAATTATTTACAACGTTTTGAGTTTTACAATGATGGTCGTTTTAGAGCAGCAGGTGCTAGCTTAGGCAGAGGTTGTGGCAATAATGGCACCTATAGACCCGTGTTTAGAATTGCCTTTACTGGCAACAATAATTCTTTTAGCGAATGGAGTAATAACAATTGGAAATCATGGAACAAAGAACAATGGGCTGTAACCTCAGCAACAACTACTTATACCAAAGAGGGCTATTTATATAAACTACAAGATAATGCAGGTAATGGTTTTTATATTGAACCTAGTAGAGGCCAATTTAAAGATGGAAGCAGAGGTGATAACCCCTTTGTGTATGTTACAAAACAACATTACGATAAAGATGAAGGCGAAAAAGATTTAATCACTATTGGCCCTTGTTGTAACACAGATTACAAACAAGGACCAGAAAAGTTTATTGAACCTAATCCTGAAAGTATTACACAAACAGATTTAGTTTTTTGGTATGTACCTCAAATGAAAAATGATGATACAAAAGGCAAAGAATATTGCTGGGCTGAAACCTATTTACAAGATGGCATTTATAAAACTAAATATTATCCTTGTATGGGAGGTGCTATGTT
>JBMLOQ010000150.1:0-5413 GCA_049242885.1 Chitinophagaceae bacterium | reverse complement strand
TATCCTTGCAACGCCGCTGCACCACTTACAATTTCTGTAAGCTCTGTTGTAATGGCTGCCTGACGGGCACGGTTGTAAGAAATTTTCAAAGATTTTAATAGTTCATTAGCATTCTCACTTGCTTTGTCCATGGCTGTCATTCTTGCTCCATGCTCACTTGCATTGCCATCTAAAACTGCTTTATATAATTGTGTATTTAAAATTTTAGGCATTAACTCGGCAATTAAATCTTCTTTATTTGGATCGAAAATAAAATCACTTTTTTTAGCTCCTGCTTTTGGCAATACTTTTGGAATTGGTAAAAATGCTTCTGCAACAAATTGTTGGGTTGCAGCATTTCTAAATTGGCTATATACAATTTCTACAACATCAAATTCTTTGTTTTCAAAAGCTTTTACTGCTGCTTGTGCTGCTGTTTGCACATTTTCAAAGCTTAAATTTAAATAAATATCTTTATGAGTAGCATCTGTATTATAACCTAATTTTGACAAAGCCTCCCAACCTTTTTTTCCAATATTCCAAATAGTTACATTGCCTTTTTTGTAAGCAGCCTCATATTTTTCAGCAATTAAACTACGAGTAAGTTTTACAACATTACTATTATATGCACCACACAATCCTCTATCGCTAGTAATACTTATAATCAATACTTTTTCAACAGCCCTTTCCTCAGCCAATTTTATGCTTGTACCACCTTCAATATTACTTACAATATTGCTAAGCATTTCTTGCAACTTTTGAGCATAAGGCCTCATTTGTATAATAGAATCTTGAGCTCTACGAAGCTTGGCAGCACTAACCATTTTCATAGCCTTAGTAATTTGTTGAGTGCTTTGTACACTTTTAATTCTATTTCTTACTTCTTTTAATTGACCTGCCATTTTTTTTGTTTTAGTTTTTTTGTTTAAATACTGATGCTTTTTTCATCATTTAAACCATAAACGTTAAACTGTAAACGTTTTTTCGGCTGCAAAAGTAACAGTTTTGGCTAAAAGATTGGTAGAATTTTGCATTAAACTTGTCATTAATATTTTACTACCTCAAACCAAACTGCTATCTTCGTGGCCTACCATTTTAGTTATATTTCTTATGAGTAATATGAATATTATATGTAGAAACACGATTGTGAACAATTTAAAATTACAAAGAAAAGATGGATTTAATAGCAATAATTATTGGAATTGTAGCCCTAGGTTTGGGCGTTGGTGTGGGTAAGTTTTTATTTACCAAAGACACAAAAAAACAAATTACAGATGCCGAAAATCAAGCCCAAATTATACTTAAAGAAGCCCAAATTAAGGCAGATACTTTAAAAAAAGAAAAAGAGCTTGAAGTAAAAGAAAAGTTTGTACAACTAAAAAGTGAATACGAAAAAGAAGTAAACGAGCGTAACCGTAAAATTGTTGAAAGCGAAAACCGTGCTAAGCAAAAAGAACAATCTATTAGCCAAAAAGAACAAAGCTTAAACCAAAAAGATAGTAACCTAGATAAGCAACATAAAGAAAATGAAGCTATTAAGGAAAACTTAAATAAGCAATTGGAAGTTGTTGCTCAAAAAAGAACTGAACTAGAAAAACACCAAGAAGAGCATATTCGTAGGCTAGAAAAAGTAGCCAACCTAACTGCTATTGAAGCTAAACAACAGTTAGTGGAAAGTTTAAAGAGTGAAGCACAAACTCAAGCTTTAGCTTTACAACAAGAGATTATTGAAACTGCTAAAGAGAAAGCCAATAAAGAAGCTCGTAAAATCATCATTCAAAGCATACAACGTACTGCTGCTGAGCAAACTATAGAAAATACAGTAACTGTATTTAACTTAGAAAGCGACGAAATTAAAGGACAAATTATTGGTAGAGAAGGAAGAAACATTAGAGCCCTTGAAGCTGTAACTGGTGTAGATTTAATTGTAGATGATACACCAGAAGCAATATTACTTTCTAGCTTTGATCCATTACGTAGGGAAGTAGCACGTTTAAGCTTACAACGCTTAGTTAGCGATGGTCGTATTCATCCTGCTCGTATTGAAGAGGTGGTTGAAAAAACTCGTCGCCAATTAGATGATCAAGTAAGAGAAATTGGTGAAAGAACTGTGATTGAATTAGGTATTCATGGACTACATAAAGAATTGATAAGAATTGTAGGAAGAATGCGTTTTAGAAGCAGTTATGGTCAAAATTTATTAATGCACAGTAGAGAAACTGCTAACCTTTGTGCTACAATGGCTGCTGAATTAGGTTTAAATCCAAAATTAGCAAAACGTGCAGGCTTACTACACGACATTGGAAAAGTACCAGATGAAGAAAGCGAACTTAGCCATGCCTTACTTGGTGCTAAATGGGCTGAAAAATATGGCGAAAACCCAGCAGTTGTAAATGCAATTGGTGCCCACCACGACGAAATGGAAATGCTTTTTGTAATTTCTCCTATTGTACAAGCTTGTGATGCTATAAGTGGTGCAAGACCAGGTGCAAGAAGAGAAATGATGCAACAATACATTCAACGTATTAAAGATTTAGAAAATCTAGCTGCAAGCTACCATGGCGTTGAAAAAGCTTATGCTATACAAGCTGGTAGAGAGTTACGTGTAATTGTAGAAGCTGAAAAAGTAACAGATGCTGAAAGTGATAAACTAAGCTTTGAAATTGCTCAAAAAATTCAAACTGATATGACTTATCCTGGGCAAATTAAAGTAACTGTTATTAGAGAAAAAAGAGCAGTAAATTTAGCTAGATAATTTTAATTTAATATAGTATAAAAAAAGAGGTTGTTTTTGGCAACCTCTTTTTTATTAAGCCGAATTTCTTCCTGCATTTATAATGCCAAAAGAGCAACGCATAATTAGTTTTTGATATGATGAAAACAAGGCAGCCTCAGTCTCTTGCATATTTGGATTATTTCTAATTTTCGTAAGTGCATATTGTTGTATAGTTACCAATGGCAGCACAATTTTTTCTCTCATTTCAATAGATAATTGTTCTACAGGGTAATTTTCCATTAGTTCTTTTTTGTCAGAAAGTTTTAAAATATAAGCCTCTGTAAGTTTGTATTCAGCCTCAATCATACTCCAAATAACGCCATATTGTGGATCATTTTTTAAATAAGCTGTTAGAGGAAAATAGCACTTCATCATCGCCATTTCACAGTTATCAAACAAAGTTTTTAAGTACAAAGAGTTTTGATATAATTCTTTTATTTCTTGCCAATTGCCAGATGCCTCCATTGCTTTTAATGCAGAGCCTACACCATAATAGCCAGTAACGTTTTGCTTTAACTGGCTCCAAGCTCCTACAAAAGGGATAGCCCTTAAATCACTAAGTGCTAGTGTGGTTTTTGCTCCTCGCTTGGCAGGGCGAGAACCAATATTGGTTTCTGTATAAAAATTTAGAGGGCTAGCATGCTGCAAATAATTAATAAAGTTTGGATTTTCCTTTAAAGCCATGTAAGCACTTAAACTAATTTCAGAGAAAGCACTTATTAAAGCCTCTTGTTTAGAAGTAAAATTAGGCTTGTGGCTATTAAAAATTTTATTGCTTATCCCTGCGTTTATTAATTGCTCAATATTAAATTGTGCACTATCAACAGTTCCAAAATTACTGCTTATAGTTTGCCCCTGTATGGTAAGTTGAATTTCTGTATTTGAAATTTGATCACCAAGAGAAGCATAAAATTTATGCGACTTTCCACCACCACGTGCTGGAGGGCCTCCTCTTCCATCAAAAAATAAAACATTTATTCCATATTCTTTAGATAGTTGTGTTAGTTGTTTTTTAGCTTTATAAATACTCCAATTAGCAGCAAAATAACCACCATCTTTTGTACCATCGCTAAAGCCAAGCATTATTGTTTGCTTATTTTGTCTTTTACTTAAATGTTTTTTGTAGTACTGATTTTCGTACAAAATCTTCATTATGTCAATTGCATTTTTAAGATCTTCAATTGTTTCGAAAAGTGGTACAATATCTGCTGTTAAACTATCTTTTTCCCACCCAGCACAAATAAACAAAGCATAAACTTCGGCTATATGCAATGGTTTATTGCACATACTTATAATGTATCTATTGCAGCCAAGTTCTCCATTTAACTTTTGAATTTGATTAATGGTAGCAAAGCTTTGGAGGGTTTCGTTGGTAAACGATTCGCTTACTGTAAAATCTATTTGTTGTTGAAGAGAAAGTAGACAATCTATTTTTTTACCCTCATTTAATGAGTCATAATCTTTTGGCAAAAAATTATACTTTTGGTTTAATTCTGCTAGCACATTTCCGTGTACACTACTTTCTTGCCTTATGTCTAAGCTAGCAAAATGTAATCCAAAAAGTTCAACCTTACTTATCAAATTTTCTACTAAATCTACATACATCCCACTTTGCTCGTTTATTAAAATTTGTTTAATCTGTTCAAGATGTTCAAGCAAATAGTTCTTATCAAAATCCAATTGATAATTGGGCACAAAAAGATTGTTAAACAGCTTGTTTTCTAATTCAACTAAGGCTGAATCAACATGTTTAAAAGTGAGTCTTTTTTTTAATTTTCTTATGTCTTGATAGTAGCATTTTATAATTGAACCTCGCAATGCATTTGCAACTTTTAGGGTAGAACTAATAGTTACAAATGGGTTTCCATCTCTATCTCCACCTGGCCAAAAGCCCATGTTTATAATGGAGTTGTTGGCATTAAAAGCCAAGGGAAAAGAAGATTTGAAAGATTGCATTACTTTCCCACTTGCGGTATAAAAAATGTTTTCTAAATACCAAATTAAACCATTGGCTTCGTCAAAAGGGGTTGGTTTTTTTTTGTTGAAAAATGGTGTACGCCCTAATTGATTTAGATAGCTATAAATTTGAGATTCCTTATTTTTAATAATAGCGTTTGATAAATCGTTGATGATTCCTAAAATATTATTGGTATAAAATTGTGTTGGATGTGCAGTAAGCACCAATCTTACTTTAAAATCTTGAAGAGCCTTTGCAAGATCCACTTCTTTTTTTTCCTTGTCAATGGATAGTACTAATTGCTTTAAACTTCCAGCACCATTAAGGTCGTTTACATGAGCAAATGCAGCATCTTCAATAGCATCAAATAAAACTACTTGCCTTTCAATGTATTGAACAAACTTAAAAAGCAAGTCAAGCTTTTCTTGCTCGGTTGTGCAACTTGTTTGCTTTGAAATAAAGTTTTCTATTATTTGTTCCGGACTTAATTCTTCTGCAAAACCATCTTGGCAAGAAAGCAATAAAAGCGAAATGAATATTCCCGTTTTTTCAATTGTGTGAAATGGTAATGATGTAAATAAACTGTTATAAAGCTGAAATTTAGTGGCTACTTGTTCATTAAACTTTATTAAACTACTATTTTTCGATCGCATACAATTACAAGTTTGCTGTGAAGATATGCATTAAGAAAAAATAAAGAA
>JBMLOQ010000149.1:0-13861 GCA_049242885.1 Chitinophagaceae bacterium | reverse complement strand
TTTCTTGTGGCTTAGAGCATGTAGAGGATATTTTACAAGATATTGAGCAAGCTTTGGATAAAACAACTAACCCAATTTCAAAAAATCCCCATCAATAATCAATAGTTTAACACCATCTGCTGAAATGGAACGATGGCTGCTTAAATCGTCAGAAACTACATAAGTATCTCCTTTAGTTAAAGTTACTTTTTCACCTGTAGCAAGTTCGCTAATAAATTCTCCTTCTAGGCAATGTACTATATGCCCTTTTTGGCACCAATGGTCTGCCAAATAATATGGCGAATATTCTACCAATCTTATTCTTAAACCATTGTATTGCTTGGTTTGCCAATATGCAAAGCCAGTTTCGCCATTATGGATAGTTTTTTCAATTCCACTCCAATCTATTGTATTAAAATGAATGTTGCTCATTCTCCAAAAATTTTAAAATTAAAAAACAAAACCCTACAATATGTAGGGTTTTAATATTATCTGTTCATGCTTGCCAAAAACTCTTCATTGTTTTTGGTGCCTCGCATACGTTTTAATAATTCGTTCATTGCTTCTTCTGTATTCATATCATTTATAAATAAACGTAATATATTCATGCGTTGTAATACATCTTTTTCTAGCAATAAATCATCTCTACGTGTACTACTTGCAACTAAATCAATAGCTGGGAAAACACGTTTGTTGGCTAGTTTTCTATCCAATTGCAACTCCATATTACCAGTACCTTTAAATTCTTCAAAAATTACCTCATCCATTTTACTACCAGTATCTATAAGTGCTGTTGCCAAAATGGTTAAGCTACCACCATGCTCAATTTTACGAGCTGCACCAAAAAATTGTTTTGGTTTTTGCATGGCATTGGCTTCAACCCCACCACTTAGTACTTTACCACTAGCAGGTGTTACTGTATTGTATGCACGTGCTAAACGAGTAATGCTATCTAATAAAATAACTACATCGTGTCCACATTCTACCAAACGTTTTGCTTTTTGCAAAGCAATATTTGCTACACGTACATGTTTATCTGCTGGCTCATCAAAAGTGCTAGCCAATACTTCGGCACGTACACTTCTTTCCATATCTGTTACTTCTTCTGGGCGTTCATCAATTAAAACAACCATTAAATAACACTCTGGATGATTAGCAGCTATGGCATTTGCAACTTCTTTTAAAAGTATTGTTTTACCCACTTTTGGTTGTGCTACAATTAGTCCACGTTGGCCTTTACCAATTGGTGTAAACAAATCCATTATTCTAGTACTATAATTAGTAGATGTAGTATAAAGGTTTAGTTTTTCGTATGGGAAAAGTGGCGTTAAATAATCAAATGGTATTCTATCTCTTACTTCATCTGGGCGTTTACCATTTATATAATCAACTTTTAAAACAGCAAAATACTTTTCACCATCCTTAGGAGGGCGAACTGTACCTGCTATCGTGTCACCTGTTTTTAATCCAAATAATTTGATTTGTGAAGATGATACATAAACATCATCGGGGCTACTTAAATAGTTATAATCACTACTACGTAAAAAACCATAGCCATCTGGCATCATTTCTAATACACCCTCACTTGTAATTATACCATCAAACTCTACATTAAATGCTGGTGGAGGTGGTGGTGGTGGAGGCGGTGGTGGAATATTTTTTGGTACAACTTTTTTATTGGCAGCTTCTTCAAAATCATTTGTAGCGGCTAACAATGCACTTGCTAAACCAAGCATTTCCATTGGTTCTCCTTCTTCTTTATAATTTTCTTCGGTTAAAATTTCTTCTTCGGCATTGGCGTTTTCCTCAAAAGAAGTTGAGTTTGGTGCAACATTTGGTTTTTTGGCTTTAAGAGGAGTTCTTTTTGGTTTTTTAGATTGCTCTTCTTTATTTTCTGGAGCATTTTCTTTTTCAGAAGGTTCTACAACTTCTGCTTCTTCCACTATATTTCCTGTAGTTGCTTTTACAGTAGTTGCTTTTTTAGTTTTAGTTTTTTTAGATGTAGTTTCAGTAGCTTCAGTATTGCTGTTTGTTACTGCTTGCTTATCTAAAATTTTGTAAATTAAATCTTGTTTTTCAAGAGCAGAAGCGTTGTTAATGTTTAATTGTGCAGCAAGGTCTAGTAATTCGCTTTTAAGCATATCGTTCAGCTGCAAAATGTCATAAGTCATAAATAGAATAGATAAAAATGTTGTTAAAAAACTTTTTTTAGAAAATAAGAATCAAATTTAAAATGGATGTTTGCTTTAAATTGAAGCTAAAGGAAGGCGTATACGCCAATGTTTGAAGTGCAATAATAAGGCAGTTTTACTAAGTACCACAATTTTTTTTAATAAGTTTTTTTTATAGTAAAATTAAACTGTTGCTTTTGCTTCTACTTTTGTAGGGTATGAATAAAATTCTTGTTTTATTTTCTTTGTGCTTGTGCAATAAGTTTTTAACAGCTCAACAAGTTTTATCGCTAAAAGATGCCGTAAATATTGCTTTGCAAAAAAGTTTTGATCTGCAAATTGCTAAAAACAATGTAAACATTGCAAATATTAATAATAATAATGGTGTAGCTGGGGCATTACCAACTATTGTAGCCAACATGTCAGACCAAGAAAGCATTGTTAACATTAATCAAGAATTAAACACAGGTACAAAACTTGCCCGTAGTGGAGCAACCAGCAACAACTTAAATGCCAACGTTCAAAGCTCTATTGTATTGTACAATGGCTATAGAATTAAATCTACAAAACAAAGACTTGCAGAAATTGAAAAACTAAGTCAGCAACAACTAAATGCTCAAATACAAAACACAATAGCAGCAGTACAAGTAAATTATTACGATGTGGTGCGTCAGCAGTTTTTTATAAAAACAATTGAAAAAAATATTGAAGTTGCTCAGCAAAGGCTATCCATAATTAAAACAAGAAAAGATATAGGGCTTGCCAATAATGCAGATATTTTTCAGGCAGAAATTGATGTAAATACTAGACTACAAGACCTAAAAGCACAGCAACTGCAACTAGCACAAAGCAAGGTAAATTTACTTAATGTTTTAAACCTTAATCCTGATAGTTCTATTTTAATTGTTGATTCTATATCTATAACATCCAAACTTTTGCTACCACAAGTTTTAGAGGCATTACAACAAAATCCTGAAATGTTAACAGCCAAACAGCAAATAATAATTAATGAATTAATAGAAAAAGAAACACATGCTTTACGTATGCCTACACTTAGGGCTAATGCTGGTTTAAACTTCAACAGAAATCAGGCAAATGGAGGGCAATTGCTTTTAAACCAAAGCTTTGGGCCATTTGTTGGCGTTGGTATTGCTTTGCCATTGTACAATGGAGGTGCAATAAAAAAACAAGAGCAAGTAGCAAAATTAAACACAAAAAACAGCGAAGTACAACAACTACAACTTTTAAATAATTTGCAAACCACTGCAGTAAGAGCATTTAAAAGCTATACCAATAATTTAGACCAACTTCAATTGCAACAAAAAAATGTTGTTTTAAGTAATAATTTAGTGCAACTTACAGTTGCAAGGTTTGAGTTTCAACAAGCAACCATTATTGAATTAAGAGAAGCCCAAAGAAGCTTTGAAGAAGCTTCGTTTAGACTAATAAATTTAAACTTTGCAGCTAAGCTTAGCGAAATTGAATTAAATAGATTGTCTAGCAAATTAGGTGTTGAATAAGTTTTTGGTAAACAAAGTAATACATTCAAAAAATATTTAATTCTTAAAATAGCAAGTTGTTTGAGTAAACTCAACTTATATTTAATTATTAAAAAATAAACATGAAAAAAATATTGGTTTTATTGCTTGCCGTTTCTAGTTTTTTTGTTGCTACATCGCAAAAAAATAGCTATAACGAGGCAATTGGTTTAAGAGCAGGTTATGCTTTTGCACCCACTTATAAAAAATTTGTAAATGATAAGTTAGCTATAGAGGGTATTGCTTTTTTCCACAATACAGGATTAAGTGTTCAAGCGTTAGCACAAATACACAACGACATTAAAAATGCCGATGGTTTGCAATGGTATTATGGAGCGGGTGCCAATGTAAGTTTTTACAACAAAAATAATTATAATGGAGTAGTTGGAGTTGGTGTAGTTGGTGTTATAGGATTAGATTATAAATTTAAAAACGCTCCAATCAACTTATCAATTGATTATTTACCAAGCTTCAGTTTTACAAGTAATATTGGTTTTTTAGGAAACACTTGGGGTGGTTTGGCTATTAGATATGTTTTAAAATAGTATATTAAAATTCTATTGGATGTATTGGATTGATGGTAACCTAGTAAAAATCATAACGTTCTTAATAATCTTTAGCTTTTATATTAAATCAAAAAAACCATATTTGCTTTAATAATTTTATGAAAGAAACAGAGACACTTAGCATTCATACCAAAAATATTTTAGGCTTACAATTACCCACAGATCCACGATGGGTAAATTTAGCTGCTATAAGCATAGAAGCTATACTAACCGACCATGCTTATTGTGAGCAAAAAGCAGCTCTTACTTGTATTTCATTAATACAGCGTTACAACGATAAAACATTAATGGTAGAAGAGTTAGCACCTATAGTAACAGAAGAATGGGGACATTTTAGGTTAGTATTACAAGAATTAAAAAAAAGAGGTTTACAACTTGGCAAGCAAAGAAAAGATGTGTACGTAAACAAATTAATTGAGTTTCAACAAAGAGGAGGAGGTGAAGAGGGAAGATTTTTGGACCATTTGCTTACTATGGCTTTAATAGAAGCTCGCAGTTGCGAACGATTTAAAAGATTAAGCGAAGGTTTAGAAGATGAATATTTAAGAAAGTTTTATAGAATGTTTATGGAAAGCGAAGCTGGGCATTATACCTTGTTTATAAACTTAGCCGAGCATTACATGCCAAAACAAGTTGTGAGAAAACGCTGGGCAGAATGGCTAAAATATGAAATTGAAATAATTGATAGTATTGAATTAAGGGGAGATAGAATTCATTAAAAAAATATTGGTAAAATATCTATTTTTTAAAAAATAATTATGAGGAAATTCTTTTTAAATATTTTGTTACTTAGCTCTAGTATTTTATTATTTACTGCATGCTCCACAACTAAACAAATAAGTAAAACCACCCCTTTACATTATCTAATAAATGATAGCAACTTTACCAATGCCCATTTTGGTGTAGCCTTATACAAACCTAGTTCAAATAGTTTTTTGTTGCAACACCAAAGCAATAAGTTATTTGTGCCAGCTAGTAATACTAAAATTATTACATGCTATACAAGTTTAAAAAATTTAGGCGATAGTTTATTAAGCATTCAATACTACGAAACAGATACCAGCATTCATGTTTTGGGCGTTGCAAACCCTATAAATATGCACCAAGATTTTGCTTATCAACCAACTATAAACTTCTTAAAAAATCAATCTAAAAAAATTTACTTACACAACGATTTTTTTGAAGCCGAGGGTTTAGGGTTTGGCTGGGCTTGGGACGATTATGAAGCAACTTATATGGCTGAGCGTAGCTTTTTACCTTTGTATAGCAATGTGGTAACATTTTTTAAAGACAGTGGTAATTTTACTTCAACCCCTGCGTATTTTTCTAACTTTAGTTTTAAAAATAATCATAAAAACAAAACGGGTTTTGACATTTCTAGAAAATTAGCCACCAACGAAATATATACCATAAATGGAAGAGATAATAAACCTAAAGAAATTACATTTTCTACTCAAAATTCAAAAACAAAAGAAGGCTTGCAATTTGCTTGCAATTTACTTAGTGAAGCTGTAGGAAAGCCAATATATATTGGAGATAACTTTAATAAATCAAATTCAAAAAACCTATACAATGCATCTACAGATAGTGTTTTAAAAACAATGATGCACCAAAGCGATAATTTTTTAGCAGAACAATGTTTGTTGATGAGTAGCTATGCCAAACTAGGCATAATGAGTGATGATAAAATGATTGCAGAAATGCTTAAAACCGAATTTGCCACCATGCCTCAAAAGCCAAAATGGGTTGATGGAAGCGGCCTAAGTAGATACAATTTATTTTCGCCAGAAGATTTTGTATTTGTACTAAACAAAATGAAAAAAGAAATTAGTTGGGATAGAATTAAAACCATTTTTGCTACTGGAAATGAAGGTACTTTAAAGGGTTTATACAAAAACTATGAAGGTAATATTTTTGCCAAAACCGGAACCCTTAGCAATCATGTAGGGCTAAGTGGGTATTTAATTACAAAAAAAGGGGAAGAATTAATCTTTAGTGTTTTAGTAAATCACTATACTACAAGTGCATCTAATATTAGAAAAAGTATAGAAAAAATGATTACTCAAATAATTGAAGAATATTAGTTTTTAAACAAAACTACATAGCCACTAAATAAGCCACTATTTGTGCTACAATACCTAATCCCATACCACTATAAATTTCAAGTGGTGTATGATTGCTACAAATAAAACGTGCCGTAGCAACTATTCCATTTAGCAAAACAAAAAATGCAATGGCAATACCTATATCGGTTTGGTAAAACCATGCCATTAACATAATAGCAGTTGCTGCACTTGATGTGCCAATAGTATGCATACTTATTTTAAAAAAATTATTAAGTATTACACCAACTATTGTAGTATAAAATATTCCTAGGTAAAAAAATTGTAAGACTACCGGTTGATCGGGTTGGTTTTTGCTTAAATAATGCATCCACCAATAAAAAAACATGGTGATAAAATAGGGGATGATTCTTTCTTTTTGTGTTCGCAAATAAATGCTGTTGCTAAATCCTAATCTCCACAATAAAAACACAGCAAATGCTGGAAAAAAAGCAGTCATCCAAAAAACAGAAAATATTTTTAAACTCAACTTGTGTGGCGTAATTCCAGCAAACTCAAACGGAAAATAAACGGTTAAAAACAAAAAAACATACCCAGGTATAAATAATGGATGAAACAGATACGATACAATTTTTGCCAACCATATTAACCATTTTGGCTGTGTTGTTTCAATTAAATTATTTTCTTCAGCTTTAGCCAAATTAGCAGAAAACATCATGTTTATTTAATTACTGTTTTACCAATAGTTTGGTTATTAAAAGATAGCTCTAAGTAATAAATACCTGCTGGATATTTTTGTAGTTGTTGTAGCTTTTCTACATAACTTCCTGCAATAGTTTTTGTTGGAGCAGTAAAAATGGTTTTACCCGCAGCATTTACAATTCTATATGTGAATTTTTTAGGTGCTGTAAGTTTTAAACTAATTTCAAAATTACCTGTTGTAGATGGGTTAGGATAAATATTAAACTCTTTTAATCCATCAACAGTTCTAATACTTGTAAGGTTACAACCATTGTTTATATAACTACTTACTTCAGTTCTTACAGTTGGTAAATTTGGGTAAAATGTATTTCCTGGGCAACTAGTAGCACAACCATCTCTATGACCACTAATTCTGTTTAAAGTAAGGTTGCTAGAGCTGTGAAAAGCTGTAGTTGTAGGATCTATGCCTTTATCACAACACTTCCAAGCTAAGGTTCTTACTAAGGTATTTTGGGCTGTATTTGTAATATTTACACTTGTAAAAGATCCCAACATACAAACACCCATTGTTGCTGCATTAAAGCCACAAAAATGAGCACCTGTAACATCTTGATTATTTGACCTTCGACCTTCATACAAAGTGCCATCTGGTGCAATTAAAAAATTATAACCCACATCAGCCCAACCATTTGTGTTTACATGAAAATTTCTAATTGCTCTAACTGTAGCCGCCCAATCGCTACTAGTATTACTTCCATCGGAGTGGTGTACAATTAAATGTGTAACATTGGTTGTAGATGCACCTGGCAAAGTTTGCCCTTGTGGGTGCCCCCATTGTGTTCTTGTAACATATGTAGGTATAGCACAATTACAACTTAATGGACCAGTTGTTGGCCCACCATTACTGCCCTCAGCAATGATATTAGTTGGCGTATTTCCTGGACTAAAAACCTGAACATCAATAGATGTAAACAAGCTGTTGCTTAAGCTTTTATTGGAAGTAATTCTTAATTGATAATATTTAACATCATTCCCTATATACAATAATTCTGAAGTATTGTAGTGGCTACTATCTGTATTGTGTGCATAAGACTCCAATTTTTTCCAAGCCCCCAAATTGTTAATTTCTTTTCCAAATCTTACTTCAATAGAAGTATTATTTCGGTTTCCAATATTTTCAGTTGCTCTTAATGCAAAAGTTAAAAAAGGTGTAGCGTTATCTAACACTATAAGTGATGGCTGTAGGGTAATTGTTACAGGTTTTGTAGCATCAATTACATCGATATTTGTATTAATATTCTGTACATTTAAAATATTGGATGCTGTAGCAAGATATGCCTTATTTACAGAAGCTGAAAAAGATGCTGTTTTAATACTTTGTGCTTTTGTAACAACAAAAAAAATTGTCCAACAAAAGGTTAGTAAAATTTTTTTGTACATAATAAATGTTTTTACAAAGTAACTGTCATTTGTTTAAAACAAACTATTTTTATTAAACAATAAAGCTTAAAATAGTGTTCCTTTTTATTATTAGTAATTTTAAATTGATAATTAACAACTAAACAAAGCCTTTAAAACTAAATCTTTTAGAAAACACAACACAAACAAGCCATCAATTAATATACTTTTGCACGGTGAAAAAAAAGAAAAAACCAGTTATTTTACAAGATGTTCTAATTACAAATTATGCTGCCGAAGGCAAAGCAATTGCAAAAGTAGATGGTAAAGTAATTTTTGTAGAGCAAACTATTCCTGGAGATGTTGTTGATATTCAACTTGGGAAAAACAAAAAATCATGGGCCGAGGCTTGGCCATTGGCTTTTAAATCGTATAGTAAAGATAGAGTTGAACCTTTTTGTAAGCATTTTGGTGTGTGTGGTGGGTGCCATTGGCAAATGTTGCCTTACCAGCATCAACTAATATACAAACAACAACAAGTAGTAGATCATTTACAGCGTTTTGGACATGTGGCTTTGCCAGCATTGTTACCTATTGTTGGAGCTTCAAAAAGCCAACGTTATAGAAACAAAGTTGAATATACGTTTAGTACCAAACAATATATTTCGTTTCAAGATTTAAGAAACAATGCTACCAATAGCTTAGCAAACCAAAAAGGTTTTGCTGGATTTCATGCTAAAGGTTTTTTTGAAAAAGTGGTGCATTTAAGTGAATGTCATTTGCAAGAAGAACCAACAAATCAAATAAGAAATGCAGTAGTTGATTTTTGCTTAAAAAACGATTACCCGTTTTATGATATTAAATTTCATGAAGGTTGGTTAAGAAATTTAATGGTAAGATTACTTACTACTGGTGATTTAATGATTAATGTAATTATTGCATACGAAGATAAATCGATGATTGATGGGTTACTTGGTTATATGCTGCAACAATTTCCTCAAATAACCACATTAGTGTACACTATTAATTCCAAATTAAACGATAGCATTAGCGATTTATCGCCTATTACTTATTTTGGAAAAGGTTTTGCAACTGAAAAACTAACCACAAACGAAGGCGACACTTACAGTTACAATATTGGGCCAAAATCGTTTTTTCAAACCAATACGCAACAAGGCGAAGTGTTGTACAACATTACAAAAGATTTTGCCGAACTTAATGGTACACAAACTGTTTATGATTTGTATTGTGGCACAGGTAGTATTGGTATTTTTGTAAGCAAGCAAGCCAAAAAAATTATTGGTGTTGAAGTAATTAAAGAAGCTATTGATGATGCTAAAGTAAATGCTAGCATGAACAATATTGACAATGCTCATTTTTTTGCTGGGGATGTAATTGATATTTGTAACGATCATTTTTTTGAACAACATGGCAGGCCAGATGTTATCATTACAGATCCTCCAAGAGTAGGCATGCACGAAAAATTAGTAAACAAATTACTAGAAATTGCTGCACCCTTGGTTGTTTATGTAAGTTGCAACCCTGCTACACAAGCTAGAGATTTAGCTTTGCTTGATGCTAAGTACGAGGTTACAAAAGTACAGCCAGTAGATATGTTTCCTCATACGCATCATATTGAAAATGTAGTACAATTAAAATTGAGAAAAAATTAAGATAAACACATGCAAGATTTTCGTCCATCAAGGTTTCAGGTATTACCGCCAGTTGTAAAAAACTTAATGATTATAAGTGTGTTGGTTTATCTAGCACAAGTAAGTTTACCTAATGTTGGTGTAAATACTAGAAATCTTTTTTCGCTACATACTTGGCAAAGTCAAGAGTTTAGGCCTTGGCAAATCATTACTCATGGTTTTATAAACGATAGTTTAATTGGACTATTATTTACCTGCTTGGGTCTTTGGTTTTTGGCTGCTATTTTAGAAAACCTTTGGGGTATGTATAGGTTTTTAGTATTTTATGTTTCTTGCTTGTTGTTTAGCTCACTAATTATGCTAATATCAAGCTATGTAATTATGGAAGGCTACATAACCCAATACAATAATTTGCCAAATACGCAACAAAATTTCATTGACCAAAGCTTTAGGCAAGCATTAGATTTTTCATTAAACAGCCCACAAGCTGCTATTGCTGGTTGTTTTGCAGCATTTGCCTATCTTTTCCCTAATACTCAAATTTATTTGTATTTTATAGTTCCAGTAAAAATGAAATGGGCTTTTGCATTTAGTGTGGCTTTATCATTATGGTCAATTTATAGTAGCCCATCTATATTAAAAGCTTTACCAATTGGTTATATGGGAGCTATGCTTATGGGCTTTTTATTGGTTTGGTTTTGGAATAAAAACAACAAACAAACCTTTTACTAAATTTTATATTTTTTATGGGCGATAGAGATTATTTTAAGCTTGAAAAAAAACCTTTACTTGGGGCAAATAACAATGCTTTGGTATGGATAATTGGCATTAACTGTGTGGTAACGATTATTTTAAAAATGCTAAGTATGATATATCAATTATCGTACGATGGAAGCAGTATTGCCGAAGGTAAGTTTATAAACGAAGTTTTATATTGGTTTACACTTTCCCCTAAAACGCACGACTTACTAAGCAAACCCTGGAGTATTTTTAGCTTTTGTATTACACACTACAACTTTATGCAGTTGTTTGGAAATGCTTTGTGGCTTTGGGCTTTTGGTTATATTTTACAAGACTTATTGGGAAATAAGCAAATTATACCACTGTACATTTATGGTAGTTTTTTTGGTGCAATTTTATTTGTAGTTACGGCTAGTTATATTCCAACTTTAAGAAATAATATTGGGTCAATTGCTCCACTACAAGGTGCTAATTTTGGCATCATGTGTATTGCTATTGCAACAACTACATATGCTCCTATGTATAAATTGTTGCCACAAGTGGGCAATGGTATTCCATTATTTATACTTACTTTATTATTTTTAGCTATCAACTTTGCTTACATTTCTCAAACAAATATTCCTTATGCCATTGGTAATTTAATTGCAGCAGTTATTGGGTTTATATTTATAAAACAATTAAAAAATGGAAACGATATGGGAGAATGGATGTATCGATTAGCTTCAATAATCGACGATTGGTTTAATCCATCAAAAAAACAACAAAACAAAAAGCAAAGCGAAAAGAACTTTTACAACACCACAGTACCCACTTTTACAAAAACACCCAATATTACTGAAGCAAAAACCAACGAAATATTGGATAAAATTTCTAAAGTAGGTTATAACAATTTATCGCAAGAGGAAAAAGATTTTTTAAATAGAATAAGTGGGAGCTAAAATTCTTTTCTCCTGTAATATATAAATCTTTCTCTGTTTTTTTGTGCTTTGTAAATTTGATAATTGCGTTGGATAGTGTAGCCCAATTCTAGGTCGTTTACTGTAAGTAAAAAATCATAATCGGGTCTAAAACGTTTCATAAAAGTATCTATTTCTGGAGCTTGCAGCTTAGTAAGTTTTCGTACAAAATTTTTATTAAATCTAAAATCTACATACTTTTCTTGTTCTTGTTGTAGCAATCTATTTTGCAATTTGGCTATACTTCTGTTTCGTTTAAACCTAAACATATTTATTATAGATTCTAAATCGAACCCTGCAGTTAATGCCCCAGGTACGTATGAGTTTGGTGTTACAATAGATATACCAGGTTTCTTGAAATTAAAAACCTTGGCATAATCTTGCCTATTCATCAATGAATCTATTCTGTAGTTTTTATTTCTTACCCTTACCTCAGGTAAATTATATACATTTAATAAAATGCTAATATTAAAGTTGTCAGGAGTGTTGATTGTATCTACAATATATTTCTGAGTGCTTTTGCCTAGCATGGTAAACCAAATACTATCACTAATTCGTACTGTAATATTGTATTTTCCATTGGCATCTGTAAGGGTACCATTGCCCATGGTGCTTTGCACTGCAACAGCTTCAATAGGCTGTTGGGCAGTATTATCGTACACTGTGCCAGAAACTGTAATTAATTTTTTATTGGGCTGTGCCACACAAAAAACAGTTATACAACAAGCAATTATGGGTAAAAAGAATTTAATACAATTATGTTTTATTTGGTAAAATAAAAAAACTTACTGCAAACGAGTAAGTTTTTTTTAATAGATTAACTTTTTATAAACAAAAAATTTGAATTAAATGTTTGAAATCAGCTTCATATTATTTGTAATTTTTTAGTATGTCGTCCATATTGCTTAAACCATGAATACCTACAAAAGCTAAAACTACAATAATATATATAACAAAAATTGAGGCCAATGAAACGCCAATTATTGCACATACCTTACCTGCTTTTAAGTTACCAAAAGAATTAGATGAATACCTGCCTGGATTTTCTTTGTATAATAAAGTATCTTTCTTTGCTAAAACTAATGCAATTATTCCACAAATTAATCCCGGTAAACCATAAAAACAACAAGCTACTATAGATATAATTCCTAAAACCAACACAGCTGTTGCATTTGGTAAACTCTCTTGAGATAAAAAGTTTTGATTTTGTTCGGGTGATTGATTGTCCATTTTTAATATTTTTTTGTAAATATATTGTTTGGTAATTAAGAAAAAAATTGAAAGCTGTTGAGCTAAAAATAATCTGTATTTGTTAAACTACTAAATCCTGCCGTAAAAATAATAAAAATAATAAATAATAATGCAACAGCTAACAAGCTAATTGTAACGCTAGCACATACTCGCCCAGCTTTTAAATTGTTGTAAGATGCTGAAGTGTACCTACTTGGGTTTTGCCTATATAACTCAGAATCTGATTTTGCTAATACCAAAGCAATAATGCTAAGAACTAACCCTGGAATACCATAAAAACAACAACCAAAAATTGACAAAATTCCTAAAACTAAAACCGCTGTAGAATTGGGTAAGTTTTCTTGTAGAAAAAAGTGATGTTGGCTTGGCGTTTCATTGCTTCTATAGTTCATAACTTATTATCTAATTAATTTTTAGTGTAATTGAGTAAGCAAAAAATATTGTTTAACTACAAATTGAATAATCATAATTGACCCTGTAATAATTTGTAAAGTTTGTAGAATTTTAGCTCCATTTTTTAATTTAAAAAGCAAGTGTATTACTAAAAATGTAAAAAGCAAAATCATTGGTATTAAAGACGCATTAAACTTTAAACTTTCAACTATATTTCCTTTTAATAGAGCAATGAAACTTCTTTGTAAACCACAACCTGGGCATTCAATTCCTAAATATTTTTTGCTAAAACAAGGAATCATATGTTTTTGTAACCAATCAATTATGCCCATTATATATTAAAATTTAGTTGATTTAGGTGGCAACTATCTTTAACTTATGCCTATATATGATAATAATCTTAAATTTCTTGGCTTTCAACCTTTGATGTATTGTTTTCTTTCTATTTCTC
>JBMLOQ010000148.1:0-6471 GCA_049242885.1 Chitinophagaceae bacterium | reverse complement strand
TTCCTTGTCCTTTTTCTTTTCATCCATCATATCCATTAACTTCATACCTAATAAACCATTAATTCCACCATCAGTGCCATTGCTACCACCAATTAAAATGTCTGGTATTACTTTAATATTTCCTTTGCCAATTTCTTCGGTTACTTTAAATCTTGTAAAGTTATCTCCACCCATTGCTTTAACTTGTAACTCATAAGCTTCTGCTGTAGATTTACCAATAGCCATAATTTTTTCTGCTTCAGCTAAACCGGTTTTGCTTATTTTTTCGGCATCGGCTGCTGCATTTAATTTGGTAGCTTCTGCTTGTGCACCTGCTCTTGCTTTTGTAGCTTCTGCCTCGGCATTTGCTCTCATTTTTGTAGCAGTTGCTTCTGCATCTACTTGAAGTTTTAAACTATTGGCATCACCTTCTGCTTTTTTAACTGTAGCATCAGCTGTACGTTGAGCAATTTCTACACTTTGCTGTGCTTTTACAATTTCTTTTTGCATATCTGCAATGGCAGTTTCTTTTTCCATTCCTTGCCTTTGCTCTTGTGCCATTTTTTGGGTTTGATAGGTTTTTTGCTCTTCCTCTGCAATTTTTCTATCAGTTAAAGTTTTCATCAATGCTTCTGGTGGAACAATATCTCCAATTAAAGTATCTACTGCATTTACATTGTACTCATCTAGCACCTCACGTATATGGTTTTTGGCAGAAAGCTGACGCTCTTTTCTTGTACTTAGGAAAGAAATTACATCACTATCTTGTGCAGAGTTTCTAAAGTAGTTACCAATAGTTGGCTCTAATACCTGAGAAACCAGATTGTTCATACTTCCAAATCGTGCAATTACTTTTGGTGCTTCAGTTGCAGGAATATGAATAATTTGTGCCACATCTAAATTAAAAGGGAAACCATCACGAGAACGAACAGTTATGGTTGAAAGATTTTTATCTAAAGCATGGGCTTCGCTGCGTGCATTTGCCCAATTAAGTACAAGATTAGTGGTAGGCACCAATTCTACCTTCATGGTGTATTTATTAATGGGATATTTACCAGGACCCAAAGGCTCCATCCATACACCACGTTGCCCTTTACTTACAATGTTGCCATGTTTAAATGTATCTCCTGTAAGGTCTTTACCATCTTCACCAATATAGCTTATTACAACACCTACATGACCAATGCTAACATCTGTCATAAGTATTTCTTCTATTTGTATTGCCCATGGATTAATGAAATAACTACCAGCCAACATTACCTGAGGCTGTAAACCTCTGTTACCTCCATTTGCTAAAAAGCCATCAATATCTTGGAAATTGTTATGCCCTTCAATATTTTCTCCTGCAATTTGTCCTGCTCTAATTGGTTTACCATCTAGGGTAGTTACTATACCTACCATGTTTTCTTTTATGTGCACCATATCGGCAATAGCAATAGTAAAAGCATAAGTATTAATTCTGTAAGTACCAGCAGTAAGAATAGAAGTTTGACGTCCTTTTTGCCCACCATTATTCAAAAACTTTTCGGCATCTTGAAAATTGTCGCAATCTACTTTTCTGCCCAAAATATTACCAGTAGGCAATTCTGCACCATCATTACTCAAAACCAAGCCTATTTTACCTTCTGGTATTACAATAAAACCTTGCATATCAATACCAAATTGCCAAGGCCACATACCCCAATACAATCCTGGTGCTAATGCTTTTGCCTGAAAACCAGCTTCGCCTTTAGTGGCAATAATTCTACCATCTGGTAGCTCTTTATTGGCTCCAAAAAGCCTAAACTTTACAGTTACTAAACCAATTTTGTTTTCTGGAACGATAACCATTCCAAAGAAAACTCTTAGTATAAATTTGTACAATACTAAGCATACAATGATGAGTAATACCCACCAATACTCTAAAAGATTTGTTGTGTTCATTTTGTTTTTGTTTGTCTCTTCAAACCCAAATTAACAATGGAATAAAAAGAGGAGGTTATTAATTATTTTTAAATGCTAGCTCAAATAGTTGTACTAATTGTTACTTTTTAATTAACTGAACTATTACTTCTTTATAAAACTAACACTTTTTGTTTTAATACTATTTTGAATAAGTGATTTATGATTTGTACCTACAAATTTTATGAAATAAAAACTTATAGCACAAAGCAACACCACTAAAATAATGGGTTTCATTTGTTTTAAATGATTTTTTTGTATAAGAATTGCTGTAGAATGTTTACATAAACTGTAAACCAAAATCTAAAATATAATCTGATAAAAAAGCAACCTAAGCTTCTGGTGGCTTTACTCTTTGACGAAAGTTGAACAAAAGAGCATCAATATGAGGTTTCATAAATTTTGGGAGACTGGCTCCGTTTTAATTTGAAGACACAAATATAATATGCTAGCATTTGGATGGTAAAATAGATTGAGGAAGAGTGGAACTTGCTTATGGAAGAATGGAAATTTTTCGAATATGAATGGTTAACAGCTGAACTTAATTTTTGTGAAAGAATGGCTTAATTTTATATTTGAATCATTAATTTAAACAGATGAACGAAAAGCTTTTACAGTTTATATGGCAGCATCAGTATTTTAATACTCAAAGCCTAATTACAACCAATAATGAACAAATACAAATTATAAACAAGGGAAATTATAATACCAACCAAGGACCAGATTTTACAAATGCCACCATTGTAATAAACGAGGTTAAACTTATTGGCAATATTGAGTTGCATGTGCTAGCAAGTGATTTTTTAAAACACAACCATCAAAAAGATACCAATTACAATAATTTAATACTACATATAGTTTGGGAAAACAATTTGGATCAAACTGTATTACCAAATATCCCAACACTTGAGTTGCACGATAAAGTTGCTAATACATTGTTGCATCATTATTCCACTTTAATGGAAAATAGCAATAAACTACCCTGCTCTCATTTTTTGCCTGCCCTTAATGAAATTAGTTGGTTGGCTTGGAAAGAGAGTTTACTGGCTGCAAGACTTACTAAAAAATCAAACGAAGTATTAAATACTTTTTACAACGCTAAAAACAATTGGGAGGAAACTTTTTGGCAGCTTTTGGCATATAATTTTGGTTTAAAACTTAATGCCGATTTGTTTAAAACAATTGCTATACATGTATCCAACACTACGCTAAGCAAACACAAAAATAATCTTATACAAATTGAAGCCCTGCTTCTTGGACAAGCTAATTTGTTAAACAACATTAATGAAGAAAGCTATCCCAAGATGTTGCAAAAAGAATATCTTTTTTTAAAGAAAAAACATCAGTTAGTTGATATTGAAATTCAGCCAATGTTTTTAAGAATGAGGCCAGCTAATTTTCCTACAATACGCTTGGCACAATTAGCAAGTTTAATACAACAATCAAATCATTTATTTAGCTTAATAAAGGAATTGGAAACAATTGAGCAATTAAAAAAATTGCTGTATTGCACTGCCAATGACTATTGGCATTATCACTACACTTTGCAAGATGAGGTATCAGCAAAACATAAACCAAAAATATTGGGTGAAAGTATGGTGTATAATCTAATCATTAACACTATTGCTCCTGTGCTATTTGCTTATGGAAATTATACAAAAGAAGACAATTATAAAGAGAAAGCCATTCATTTTTTACAACAAATACCAGCTGAAAATAATAGTATAATTACAAACTGGAAAAATGAAAAAATTGAAGCAAAAAACGCATTTGATTCTCAGGCTCTGATAGAATTATTCAAAAACTATTGTACACCTAAAAAATGTTTAGATTGTGCTGTAGGCAATAAAATTATGAGAACAAAATAGAGCGTTTTATTCTGATTCTAAACTGTTAATTGCCGTGCAAAGGCTACTGAAAATTTCATTTACTGTACCTTCACCTTCAATAGATTTAACCTTGTCAAAACTCTTATAATACTCTGCTACAACACTGGTTTTGTTATTATACTCCACAATCCTGGCTCGTATTACAGCTTCGTTGTTGTCATCGCTTCGTCCACTAGTTAAACCTCTATTTAACAAACGTTTTACCAATTCTTCTTCTGTTACATGCAATGCTAAAACTGCTTTTATTTCTGATTTTTTTAAAGCCAATAGCTTGTCTAAAGCTTCAGCTTGTGCTACTGTTCTTGGGAATCCATCAAATAAAAACCCTTTTGCTTGAGGGTTATTCTCTAAAGCACTACTTATCATTCCAATTACAACTTCATCTGGCACTAATTGACCCATATCCATCAAAGCTTTGGCCTCTAAACCTAATGGTGTTTTTGCTGCAATTTCACCTCGTAATAAATCACCAGTACTCAAATGCTTTAAGCCAAAATGAGCCACCAATTTTTCACTTTGAGTTCCTTTACCACTTCCTGGTGCACCAAATAAAATAATGTTCAACATTTTATAAAAACCTTGATGAATTACAAATATAGGCGGTGCATAAATAAATTGTTCAGGAAAATTGTTTTTAAACCAATTTTACTAAAATTATTACACAAAAATAAATTACAACCTCAAATATTTGTTGAGAAGCACCTAAACAATCACCTGTATAGCCACCAATCCATTTATTAAAATAAAATTTAATATATAGAAAAATTGGCATTATGGGTAACAATACAAAAAGGAAAATGGAATTTATAAATAAAAAAGGGATTACACAACCTAATATTGCTATGCTAATTTGCCAAACATTTAATTTTTGATTTGCTAACGGCTTTGATTTGCTTGCATCAATATCTTGTACATACTCTAAAAATTGCATCATAAATACAGCCATTAATCTGCTTACACTGTGTGCAATTAACATTATCAGTAGTAATGTTTTTAAGTTTATTAAATGAACTAAAGAGGTAAGTAAACAAAATTTAAATCCTAACATGCCTATTAGTCCAATTACACCATAAGTTCCTAGCCTACTATCTTTCATAATAGTAAGAATTTTTTCTTTATTCCATCCGCCACCAAAAGCATCGCAACAATCGGCAAAACCATCTTCATGAAAAGCACCTGTAACCAAAATTGTAGTTGCCATACTTAGCAAAATGGTAATATTCCACCCCAAAAAATCATGCAAAAAATACAGTGGTACACAAGCTGTAAAACCAACAAACAAACCTACCCAGCTAAAATATTTTGACGACTGTTGTAAAAAACTTGGACTATAATTTGTAATAGTTGGCATTGGCAATCGTGTAAAAAACATGAAAGCAGTAATTAAAACTTTAATTTCACTTGTAAAAATTCGCTTAAAACTATTTGCCATAAAGCAATATTAGTTGATTATGCTGTGTTTTTTTAGATGAATATTACTTTACATTTACAATCTAACAATTGATAACTTATGAAGCATTTTTTTGCTGTACTCTTGCTTTTATGTAGCACGCTTAAAGCCAGCACTCAAGAATTGCCCAATACAGGAATAAGTGGGTTGTATGAAGTAATGCTAGGCACATCAACCCCACAATATCATATACAATATTTTGGAGAATATGGATTTACCATTATTGATAGTGGTACCATTACAAAAGAAGTTGCCCAAAAGCTGTATGGTGTATCTACTGCCTTAAAAAGCTATAGATTACAAAATGGTGTAGTGGATAGCCATGGTTTATTAAGATTGTTATGTTGGGAAAAACCTTTAGGAAATGGAGTTGGCTACTCAGAGCCAGAAACCATAGGAAGCAGAATGGCTGTGATGAAAACTAAAGACATTGTACGCATTCACGATATTTATGATATGTGGCGAAAAGAAAAACAGGGAAAATGGTTGCCTACTGAACCTTTTTTTGATGACCCCCTGCGTATAAATAAAAATGGAGAAACCAATTTTTTTAAACGCCCCGTTGGCGTAAGAGAAAATGCCATTTATGGCGAATATTTTACACATGTATTTTTTCAACGTTATGGGTACGAAATACCAGGTTATGGCACCATAAATCCAAATGCACCACTTAAAACAAGTGAATTTACACACCACGATTGGTTTATACAAGTTGATAGCATGCAACAATTAAGTTATTTAGAAACTGCTTTAGGTTTAAAGGCAGAACGTCCAGCAGAAATTGATGGTGATTGGCTTAAAGGACCTAAAGCAGTTTTTAAAATGCCCGATGGTTATAGCCATTGGTATCAAGGCTTTGTAAGCCCAAATAATATTTGTGGCAAACTCAAATTTTTTATGCCAAGAGGAGCAAAGCCAAATAGAAATGCTGAACAAAAAATTGGTGCTTTAGGCATTACTTTACACAGTTTTTATACTAAAAAATTAGATTTTGTTTATCAACTTGTTGCTACACAAAATTTAAAGCCTACCGAAATAGTTAAAAACGAATTTGGCGAAAGAAGTTTTGTTTTTATTGCTCCAGGCAATGTGGCTTGGCAAATAATTGAAAAATTATCTGACCCAAAAAATACACCAATTTTAAAAACAGAGTTTAAATTTACAAACGATTAATTTTTACTCGTTTTTAACAGATTCAAATATGAAAGAACT
>JBMLOQ010000147.1:7997-10608 GCA_049242885.1 Chitinophagaceae bacterium | reverse complement strand
CTTTGCTAAACTTATTATTCACAAAAAACGTTTATTCAACAAAAAAAGATTCGCATCTCTACCCAATCAATATCTACAACAAAACACTCAAACGCTTACATTTGCTACTCAATTTTTAATAAAGTATATGCAAAAAATTACTGCTGCAATTACTGCTGTTGGTGGCTATGCCCCAGAAACAAAACTCACCAATTTTGACCTCGAAAAAATGGTAGATACCAATGATGAGTGGATAAGAACTAGAACAGGAATTACTGAAAGAAGAATATTGAAAGAACCAGGTAAAGGAAGCAGCGACATGGCTGTACCTGCAATTCAACAAATCCTAGATAAAAGAGGAATTGCAGCAACAGATATAGATTGTATTATTTGTGCAACTGTAACTCCCGACCATGTTTTCCCAGCAACTGCTAATTTAATAGCTGATAAATTGGGGGCAACTAATGCTTTTGGATTTGATTTGGCTGCAGCATGCAGCGGTTTTTTATATGCCCTTACAACAGGTGCAAGTTTCATAGAAAGTGGTCGATACAAAAATGTAATAGTTGTAGGTGCCGATAAAATGAGTGCCATTGTTGACTATACAGATAGAAATACTTGTATTCTTTTTGGTGATGCAGCTGCTGCTGTATTGCTTGAACCTAATACAGAAGGTTTTGGTGTACAAGATAGTTTGCTTAGAAGCGATGGTAGTGGAGCTAAATTTTTACATATGAAAGCTGGTGGTTCTGTTAAGCCTGCAAGCATTGAAACAGTTATGGCCAAAGAACATTTTGCTTACCAAGAAGGACAATCTGTTTTTAAATTTGCAGTAAAAGGAATGGCAGATGTAAGTGCAGAATTGTTAGAGAAAAACAACTTAACAGGGGATGATATTGCTTGGTTGGTACCACACCAAGCCAATCTTAGAATTATTGATGCAACTGCCAACAGAATGGGCTTACCTAAAGAAAAAGTAATGATAAACATTAACAAATATGGCAATACAACTGCTGCTACTATTCCTATGTGTTTAGTAGAATGGGAAAGCCAACTAAAAAAAGGTGATAACATTGTATTGGCTGCATTTGGTGGAGGTTTTACTTGGGGTGCAACCTTAGTAAAATGGGCTTACTAATTATTAAATATTTATTCTTATCCTTTTATTTACAACATAATTATGCAAAAACTTCTTGCCATTTTAGCTTTAGTTATAATTTTTAAAACACATGGTTTTGCTCAATCATCTAGCAACTTAAGAACACACGAATTTAGGGCAGTGTGGGTTGCAACTGTTGCCAACATAGATTATCCTAGCAGAAAAGGAATGCCAGTGGATTCTCAAAAATTAGAGTTTATAAAAATTATTGATTTTCATAAAGCCAATGGCATGAATGCTATTGTAATGCAAGTTCGCCCTGCTGGTGATGCTTTTTTTTCAAGCCAATACGAGCCGTGGAGTATTTTTTTAAATGGTACTCAAGGCTTGCCTCCAACACCTTTTTACGATCCCTTGGAGTTTATGATTATAGAATGCCACAAACGTGGCATGGAATTACACGCTTGGATAAATCCTTATAGAGCTGTTTTTAAATACAAAGAAAATCCAGTTGCACCTGCTCACTTAACCAACATAAAACCTGAGTGGTTTTTAACTTATGGAGATCATAAATATTTTAACCCTGCTTTACCCGAAGTAAGGCAACACACGCTTAGGGTGGTTAGAGATTTAATTGATAGGTATGATATTGATGGCTTGCACATGGATGATTATTTTTATCCTTATAAAATAGCTGGCAAAGAATTTCCCGACGAAGAAAGCTACCTTAAATATGGTAATGGTTTAAGTAAAGCAGATTGGAGAAGAAGCAATTGCGATAGTATTATAAAAAATTTATGGGATGTTATTACAACACACCCTCATAGAGTAAAATTTGGAATTAGTCCTTTTGGTGTATGGAGAAGCCTTAAAGACGATCCAAATGGAAGTAATACAACTGGTGGTGGAAATAATTATGATGAATTATATGCCGACATTAGAAAATGGTTACAAAACGGTTGGATGGATTATTGTGTACCCCAATTATACTGGGAAATGAATCATCCTACCAATAGATATGATGTATTGTTAGATTGGTGGAACAAAAACTGCTTTGGTAGAGATTTATATATTGGGCATGGAATATACAGAGCTGGAGGAAAAGGCTGGAAAGATGCAAACGAAATTCCTACTCAAATTAACTTGCTAAGACAATACTCAACAACTCAAGGCAGTGTATATTTTAGTAGTAAAAGTTTTGATAGAAACCCATTTGGTTGGAACGATAGTTTACGCAACAATTATTATGCAGCCCCAGCCCTTACACCTGCAATGCCTTGGATTGATAATGTAGCACCACAAACCCCAACATTGGTAAAGCTAGAAAATAATTTACAACTTAGTTATTCAGGCTCAAAACCCATTAAAGGTTATATAATAATAGCTGGAGAAACTACCCAAAATGCAACTGTAAAAAATATTATTTATGAGCAAAGCACTACAATAAACCTCAGCCAACATCAAGGGCAAAAATTATTTATAGCTAGTGTAAGCAAAAACAATGTTTTGAGTAATTGGGTAGAAGTAAAATAA
>JBMLOQ010000147.1:0-7897 GCA_049242885.1 Chitinophagaceae bacterium | reverse complement strand
TATAGCTAGTGTAAGCAAAAACAATGTTTTGAGTAATTGGGTAGAAGTAAAATAAATTTTGCTTATAAAAACTGATTTAAGCCTCTCAATTTGATGAAATGTTATTCCAATGAAGCTAAAGTTTTATAGTGTAATTTTTTGTTTAATCAATTCTATTTTATTGTTTGCAAGAGGAGGAGGCTCAAGTTCTTCCAGCAGTGGAAAAGGTGGATTTAATCCTTTATCTCTTGCATACATACTTATTGCAGTAGCTTTTTACTTTATGGTAAGAATAAGGCGAAAACAAGCTAAAAAAGTTATTGAAGAATCATCAGACCCTTCTTGGGATATTGATTACTTAAAAACCTTAACAGAAAAGATTTTTTTTGATTTTCAAGACGCTTGGATGAAAAAAGACTTAACCTTAATTCAATCTAGAGTTACTTATAATTTCTATTGCTTTCAACAACCAAAGATCAACGAATTAGTAAATAAAAAACAAACCAATAAACTAGATTTAATTTTTATACATTCAATAGATATTGTTTCTTCTAAAGATTATAAAAACGATAATCTAGATTCATTTTCTGCCATTATAAAAGGCAAAATGATTGATTATATAATTTCAGACAGGAGCTATGAGGTGATATTTGGCAATTCTAAAAAACAAGAACCATTTACTGATTATTATTTATTTATAAGAAATAATAACACCTGGCTATTAAATAAAGTAGTAAACGAACCTGAACTGAGTTATATTTTGGATGCTAAAAGTTATAAAGAAGTGTAATGCAATTCTATGAATTGATATTTTTTAGGGTTTTCATAACTACCTCCCAAACATTCTATCTAAATAAGCCTCTTTAAATTCTAAAAATGTAGGGTTGCCACTAGCACTTATGTTAGGAGCATCGCAGGCAAACAAATCGTTTACTAAATGTACAATTTCTGA
The DNA here is from genome assembly GCA_049242885.1 of Chitinophagaceae bacterium. Lineage (GTDB taxonomy): Bacteria > Bacteroidota > Bacteroidia > Chitinophagales > Chitinophagaceae > CAIVPM01. The sequence continues at coordinate 6,966 of JBMLOQ010000147.1, read as the reverse complement.
ATTAGAAAGTGCAATGCCTTCTTTAATTGCATGTTGCTTTGCCAAACAACGAATCAGCTTTTCACGTTTACTAAATTTTATATCGCTACTAAAATGCTTAAACTGTTCAAGTAATAAATCAATATGATGCTTATCATCACCATGCAAAACATCGGCAGGTATGCCTTGTAGCACAAAACTATTGTTGCCAAAATGTTCAATTTCATAACCAAGTTTATTAAACTCTGGCAATAAATCCATCATTAAAATGCCATCTGCATTGCTTAATTCAATTGTTGTAGGAAACAACATTTTTTGTGTGCTAGCTTGCTGTAAATGAACTGCTTTGCTATACTTTTCGTACAGCACCCTTTCGTGTGCAAGTTGTTGATGTATTATTATAAAATCTGAATCATTTGTAGCTATAATGTAGGTTTGGTGTATTTGTATTACTGCTTTGTACGATGTGGATTGTATTTGAGGAGATACTATTTGTTGCTGCAATGATTTTTGCGAAGCAACTCTATTTTCTTGGCTTAAATCATCTTGATTTTTTGTAAAAAAACTCTTCCAAGCACTTAACTCACTTTTTTCGTTGGGTTCAATAAAGTGTGCCTGATTTTTTTGAGTAAATGTTTTGTACAGTGATGACGCTGTTGTGGTTTCTCTTTGGGTTTCTTGCAAAGGTTGTGTTACTGCTTCTAATTGCTGAATGCGAGGATTTAGTGTAAAATCCAAGCTGGGTGCTATACTAAACTGAGCAAGTGCATGTTTTACAGCACTTTGCACAAAAGCATAAATCAATTTTTCGTCTTCAAACTTAATTTCTTGCTTGGTAGGGTGTACATTAATATCAATTTGTTGAGGTTCTAAATCTATAAACAACACATAGCTAGGAAAACTGTCTTTTGCTATCATATCACCAAAAGCACTATTAACAGCGTGGTTTAAATAAGCACTTTTAATAAAGCGATTGTTTACAAAAAAATACTGGTCGCCGCGGGTTTTTTTGGCAGTTTCAGGCTTGCCTACAAAGCCAGTAATATTTAGATAATCTGTTTGCTCTTGCACTTGCACCAATTTGGCATTGTAATTATTGCCCAGAATTTGAACTATACGTTGCTTTATACTGCCAATTTCTAAATGAAAAATGTCTTGACCATTACTAGTTAATGAAAAAAATATTTGCGGAAAAGCCATACTTACTCGTACAAACTCATCTATAATATGCCTCATTTCTACAGTATTGCTTTTTAAAAAATTTCGGCGAGCCGGAACATTAAAAAACAAGTTTTTCATACTAATACTTGTGCCATTTGCAGTAGCACAAGGCTCTTGATTGGTAACCTTACTATTTTCAATTTCAATAAAAGTACCAACTGTATCTTCGGCTCTTTTGGTTTTAAGTTCTACTTGGGCAACAGCTGCAATACTGGCTAAAGCCTCACCTCTAAAGCCCATAGTTTTAATGCTAAACAAGTCTTCAATTTTTTGAATTTTACTGGTTGCATGTCGTTCAAATGCCATTCTAGCATCGGTTTCACTCATCCCTTTACCATTATCAATTACTTGTATTAAAGCTTTACCAGCATCGGTAATAAACATTTTTATTTGTGTAGCACCAGCATCAATAGCATTTTCCAACAATTCTTTTACAGCACTTGCAGGGCGTTGTATTACCTCACCAGCTGCAATTTGATTGGCAATATTATCGGGCAATAAATTTATTATATCGGGCATCTAAAGTTTTACTTATTACTATTTTTATTAATATTTTCTACAAAGCATTAATTGCTTACTACTATATATAAAATACTTTTAATAACCTGCGAAATTAGTAAAACCCACTTAGCTTTAATCATAGCACACTAAATTTGCAAAAAATGTAAGTAATGAGCGAAGTAGCAGCAGCTTTAAATTTAACAGCAAAAGATTTTGCCACCGACCAAGAAGTACGTTGGTGCCCTGGTTGTGGAGATTATAGCATTTTGGCACAAGTACAAAAAGTAATGCCAACATTGGGGGTGCCAAAAGAAAATATTGTAATAGTTAGTGGTATTGGCTGTAGTAGTAGGTTTCCTTATTACATGAATACGTATGGCATGCATAGCATTCATGGACGAGCAACAGCTATTGCAAGTGGCTTAAAAGCTGCACGCCCCGATTTAAGTGTTTGGATTGTAAGTGGCGATGGTGATAGTTTAAGCATTGGGGGAAACCATACTATTCATTTGCTTCGCAGAAATTTTAATGTAAATTTATTAGTATTTAACAACCAAATTTATGGATTAACCAAAGGGCAATATTCACCAACTAGTGAGGAAAATAAACTTACAAAAAGCACTCCTTATGGCAGCATAGATCATCCATTTAATCCATTGGCATTAGCAATGGGTGCAGATGCAAGTTTTATTGCTAGAACAATGGATAGAGATGTAAAACATTTACAGCAAATTTTAATTCGTAGCCACCAACACGTGGGTTCATCGTTTGTTGAAATTTATCAAAACTGTAATATTTTTAATGATGGGGCTTTTGAAATATTTACAGAAAAAAGCTCAAAGCCCGATGAGGCTTTATTTGCAGAGCATGGCAAACCATTAGTATTTGGTGCAAATGCCAATAAAGGTATTAGATTAGATGGATTAAAGCCACAGGTGGTAGATTTAGGTACTGATTTTAGTATAGAAGATTTATGGATTCACGATGAGTCAGATTTTTATAAAGCACAAACCCTTGTGCGTATGTACGATAACCCAACAAACGAAAATCATTTTCCAAGACCGTTTGGCGTTTTTTATCAAACCACAAGACCTTGCTATGAAGATGTAATGGCTTTGCAAATTGAAGATGTTATTGCCCAAAAAGGTAAAGGAGATTTAAATAAATTATTAAGAGGAAAAGAAGTTTGGGAAATTGCATAATTACTTATGATAAAAAACATAATTTTTGATTTAGGTGGTGTGTTTATCAAAATTCAATATCAAAAAACCTCTCAAGCTTTTAAGGATTTAGGAATTACAAATTTTGATGATTTTTTTAAACAAGATTTTTGCAACGATTTATTTGAGCAATTAGAAGTTGGGAAAGTTAATGATATAGAATTTTATACTCAATTCAGAGCATTAACCAATACCAATTTAACAAACCATCAAATTAAAGATGCTTGGAATGCCATGCTAGGGAGTTTTTGGCAAGACAGATTAGATTGGTTAGAAGGGATTAGTAAACGATTCAACATTTTTTTATTTAGCAATACTAATGCTATACACTATAATGCTTTTATGCAACAATATCATGCAGAAAATAGCACAAGAAAACCCCTAAACAACTATTTTATTGAAGCCTATTATAGTCAAAATATAGGGTTAAGAAAACCAACAGTAGCATCTTACCAATATATAATTGATGAGCAAAAAATAAACCCAAATGAAACTTTATTTATAGATGATACTTTAAAAAATATAGAAGGAGCAAAGCTGGCAGGTTTACAAACTTTACATCTTACCGAAGACAAAAATCTTATAGAAATTAAATTTTAATAGATTTTAGGTTTACATAACTTTAGGTAATTACATGAGTATTAACCTAACAACTGCTTAATTTTTACAGCCGCTTGTTTACTTGCAAATCCACCATCGCTTAAAAGTTGATACAAATTTTTATAGTCATTTTGCTGCTGATTATACTCGTTAGAATCACTTAAAAGCAAAGGATTTAAAGCTTCTGCAATTTTACTTGGAGTTAAATCTTTTTGTATTAACTCTTTAACTACCAATTTATTCATAATTAAATTTACCAAAGCAATAAATTTAATTTTAATTAACCTTTTACCAATTGCGTAGCTAATGCTGCTTGTTTTATAACATACTACTTCTGGCACATTAAACAATGCTGTTTCTAAAGTTGCTGTACCGCTGGTAACCATTGCTGCTTGTGCCTTGCTCAATAACTCATAGGTTTTATTGCTTACTGCACTTACATTACTGTAAGGTTGTAAAAAAGCTTCATAAAAATCATCCTCTAAGCCTGGTGCTTTGGCAACTACAAAGTTGTATTGTGGCAATAGTTTACTTACTTGCAACATAATGGGAAGCTTTTTTGCAATCTCTTGTTTTCTACTACCAGGTACAATAGCAATTATATTTTCTTTTTGCAAATGACTATTATTAAGCTTAAAGCTATCAATTACCTCAATTAAAGGATGACCAACATAGCTAACATCCCAGTTCCAAACATCTTTAAAATAAGCTTTTTCAAAAGGCAAAATACAAAGCATTAGGTCAATACACTGTTTCATTTTCTTTACCCTATTTGCTTTCCAAGCCCATACTTGTGGAGCAATGTAATAAACCACTTTAAACCCTTTTTTTTTGGCCCATTCGGCAATTCTTAAATTAAATCCTGGGTAATCGATGAGTATTAAAACATCTGGGTCAAATTTTTCAATATCTTTTTTGCAAAAATTTATGTTTTTTAATATTGTAGGAAGATTTTTTACAACTTCTAAAAAACCCATAAATGCCAGTTCTTTATAGTGTTTTACAACTGTTGTACCTTGTGCAAGCATTAAATCTCCACCCCAGCAACGAGCATTAAAATTTTCATCTTGCACTTTTAATTGAGCAATTAAATTACTACCATGTAAATCTCCACTAGCTTCTCCTGCTATAATATAATATTTCATTTAATTAGTAATAGATTTGGGCATGATTTTAAAAATATTAAGACACACTTTTTTAAATCCATTAAAAGAGTTTATACACGATAGTAAAGCTATTGGCATTGTACTTTGTGTATGTACATTAATTTCTTTATTTCTTGCAAATGTATCTTTTGGAAACGAATATATTTTATTTTGGAGTAAGAGCATTGATGGTACTGTAAACCACAGTGCTACAGTTGGCTTTTTGCATTTACCAAATACTATACAAGTATGGATAAATGATGCACTGATGGCTTTGTTTTTTTTACTAGCTGGATTAGAAATAAAAAGAGAATTGGTTGAAGGCGAATTAAATACAGCTAAAAAGGCTGCCATGCCATTATTTGCTGCTATTGGCGGAATGCTTATACCTGCTTTACTATTTGTTGCGTTTAATGCTAACACAAGCTATACTGCTGGCTGGGCAATACCAACTGCTACAGATATTGCATTTACTATAGGAATTATGAATTTATTGGGAAATAAAGTGCCCATGCAGTTAAAAGTTTTTGTTACAGCTTTAGCGATTATTGACGATTTAGGAGCCATTATTGTAATTGCTTTGTTTTATGGAACAACTATACAGTGGATGTATTTAGGTTTAGTAGTTGTTGCTATATTTTTAATATTAATTGCCAACAAATTTGTAAAATTTGGAATAGTACAATATGCTTTGGGAATTATAATATGGTATGCCATGTTTAATAGTGGATTGCATGCAACAATAGCTGGTGTAATATTTGCTGCATTAGTGCCTAATAAATGTTTAACTCGTTTACAGTTAAAATTACATGTACCAGTATATTTTATAGTTATGCCTGTATTTGCATTGGCAAATACGGTATTGCAATTAAATGCAAATAGCATTCAACTTACAAATAGTTTAAGTTTAGGAATAATTATAGGATTAATTGCAGGAAAAGCAATTGGTATTACTGTCTTTAGCTATGCTATGCAATACTTTAAATTTGCTAGCTTACCTAGTGGTGTAAACTTTACAAAGTTTTTTGCAGCAGCTATACTTTGTGGTATTGGCTTTACCATGAGTATTTTTATTAGCACTTTGGCTTTTAAAGATATAGAAATACAAAATCAAGCTAAAATTGCTGTACTCTTTGCATCTTTATTAGCAGGTGTTATAGGGTTTATAGTAATGAGTTTTGGAATAAAAAATTCTAATTTAAAATAGCTTTGTCGGCAAAAACTACATTGCTATAATCTGTAATTACATTGTACAAAGTATCTCTTTCAATGGGTGTTCTATTCACCTGTTTTATTAGGTTTACCAATTGCTCTGTATTCATAGTAGGCGTTTGTTCTTCGCTACCTGCCATACTATAAATTTTTGTTGTATCATCAATAGTACCATCAATATCATTTACACCAAAGCTTAATGTAAGTTGTGCATTTTGCCTGCCAAGCATAGGCCAATATGCTTTTATATGATTAAAATTGTCCATATACAATCTGCTTACAGCATACATTTTCATGTCTTCGATTACACTGCTTTCGTTTATATGACTCATTTCATTATCCTTATTTCTAAACTTAAGTGGTATAAATGTATTAAAGCCACCAGTTTCGTCTTGCAAACTACGCAAACGTTCCATATGGTCTATTCTATGTTCATAGCTTTCAATATGCCCATACAAACAAGTAGCGTTGCTGTGCATTCCTAGTTGATGTGCAGCTTTGTGAATTGCTAACCAACCATTAGCATCCACTTTATCGTCACAAATTTTGCTTCTAATATCTGGATGAAAAATTTCGGCTCCGCCACCAGGTAAACTATCTAAACCAGCATCATGTAAGCGTTTCATACCTTCGTCGTTGGTTATTTTTGCTTTTTTAAACATGTAATCCAACTCTACAGGTGTAAAGCCTTTAATGTGTAAATTAGGACGATGAGCTTTAATTGCTTGTAACAGTTCTTCAAAAAAAGGCAATTGCATTTTTGGATGCACTCCACCAACAATATGCACTTCTGTAACAGGTTTTCCATCATAACTTTTTACAATATGCATCATTTGCTCAACACTTAGCTCCCAACCATCTTCTCTATTGGCATATAGCTTTGAGTAGCTGCAAAACTTGCAACTAAATACACACACATTAGTAGGTTCTATATGAAAATTACGGTTAAAATAAGTGTAATTACCATGCTTTTTTTCTCGTACATAATTTGCCAAACTACCTAAGAAAGTAAGACTTCCTTCTTTAAACAAAGTAACACCTTCATCAAAATTTATTCTTTGATTATTGTAAATTTTTTCGGCAATTTG
>JBMLOQ010000146.1:0-10303 GCA_049242885.1 Chitinophagaceae bacterium | reverse complement strand
GCTCAGCTTATCTTTTTTAGATGAGTAATATTTTTATTAAATGAAATATAAACTTTATGGAGCCATTTTTTGTGCAATGTTTTTTATAATGAAAACTAATGCTCAATTTGACACAAGTAAGAAAGCTAATTTGCATATTATTCTTACCAATGGGGCAAGTAAACCTTTGGTAAATGAAGAAATTATTGTAAGTGATTCTCTTAAAATCAAAGTGTATAAGCTAACCACAAATCAAAAAGGGGAAATTAATCAATTAGTAAGTGCAGGCTTTTTATATAATATTTTTTTAAGAACTTTACAAGACACTACTTTTTATGGTAGTATTAATATTCCTGGTATAACTGCAAAGCAATTTTACACAACCCCATTTGATATTGAGATGGTGTACGAGCCTGCAAAGCAATATACTTTTCATAATTTGGAATTTGATAATGGAAAATCTACCATAAGAAAAGAGTCATTTCCTGAACTAAATTTGTTAGTCGAGTATTTGAAAAAAAAGAATGATATAAAAGTTTCCATAATAGGTCATACAGATAATATTGGTTCAGAAGATGCAAACAATAAATTAAGTATGCAACGTGCCGAAGCAGTTCGAAATTTTGTAGTACAAAATGGTATAAGTGCTACTAGAATTTCTTGCAGTGGAGTTGGAGCATCTCAACCAATAGATGATAATAATACAGCAATTGGAAAACAAAAAAATCGAAGAATTGAGCTGCGTTTTTTTGAATAATTTTATAATTTGAAATTGCTTAAATAGTCTTTGCAAGATTTAAAAGAAGCATTTTGTACCCACTCAATACTTTCATCTTTTTTAAACCAAGTTAGTTGCCTCTTTGCATATTGCCTTGTATGAATTTTTATAAGCTCAATTGCTTTTTGTAGGCTGTGTTTACCTTCAAAATGTTCAAATATTTCTTTATAGCCAACTGTTTGCAAAGCATTCAAATGTTTGTATGCTAATAGTTGCTCTACTTCTTGCACTAGGCCTTGTTCAATCATAACATCAACTCTATTATTGATATTCTTATGTAGCTCCTGTTTGTCTATACTCAAGCCTATTTTAATAATGTTAAAGGGTCTATCTTCTTTAATGTTTTTTTGATATTGTGTTATAGAATTATTGGTACTTAACTTTATTGCTAATGCCCTCATCAACCTTTGAGGATTTTGTTGTTCGCCTTGTTGCCAATACAAATTGTCGTTTTGTTCTACTTCTTTTTGTAGCCATTCTAAACCATTGGTTTCATAGTTTTTTATTATATCTAATTGTATAGTTTTATCTATAGGTGGCATTTGATCAAGACCATCACAAAGTGCTTTTATATATAATCCAGTTCCACCAACAACAATGGCAATATCATTATTTTCAAAAATTAGTTGTAGTTTCTCAAGAGCAAATTTTTCGTAAACACCAGCATTTACTTCATCTTTTATAGAGTGACTATTAATGAAATAATGTTGTACTTCTTGCAATTCATTATCACTAGGTTTTGCAACGCCAATGGTGGTTTCTATAAAACACTGTCTGCTATCGGCACTTACAATTTTTGTGTTGTAGTGTTTGGCTAAATTTATAGCTAATGAAGTTTTACCAACCGCGGTTGGCCCCACAATTACAATGACTGTTTTTTTATGAAACATAAATGCAAAGCTATTTTAATTAAAATATTAAACATTAATTTTTATACATTTGTAAGATTATCTAACGAAAATTTTTTAATAATGAAGACTAAAGAAGATATAGTAAAAAATTGGTTGCCTCGTTATACAGGAGAAAAATTAGAGAATTTTGGTAAATACATTTTACTTACAAATTTTAGTAATTATGTAGAAAAATTTGCAAAATCTCATAAAGTACAAATTATAGGTAAAGACAAACCTTTTCAATGTGCTACTGCTAATGGCATAACCATAATTAATTTTGGTATGGGTAGCCCAAGTGCAGCAACTGTAATGGATTTACTCAGTGCTATTGAACCAAAAGCTGTTTTGTTTTTAGGTAAATGTGGTGGTTTAAAAAAACGTAATAAAGTTGGCGATTTAATATTGCCAATTGCAGCCATAAGAGGTGAGGGTACAAGTAACGATTATTTTCCTCCTGAAGTGCCAGCAATGCCATCTTTTGCATTAGAAAAAGCAATAAGTACAACCATAAGAGACAATAATTGTGATTATTGGACTGGTACTGTATATACCACAAATAGAAGAGTTTGGGAGCATGATGAGGCGTTTAAAGAACACCTAAAAAGGGTAAGGGCTTATGCTATAGATATGGAAACTGCCACTATTTTTATGGTTGGTTTTTATAATCATATTCCTACAGGTGCTTTGCTTTTAGTGAGTGATAGTCCAATGGTGCCAGAAGGTGTAAAAACTGCCGAGAGTGATAAAAATGTTACATCGAGTTTTGTAGATAATCATCTTAAAATTGGGATAGATTCGTTAAAACAATTAATTAATAATGGCAATACGGTAAGGCACTTAAAGTTTTAAAATGAGTAATCATACCACAATAAACCATCAAGTTGAGCAGTTAAGATTATTGCTTGTATCAAAAGAAATTCAACGTCCATCAGTTTCAAATGGTAGTGTAGGTTGGCATATTGCTCACTCTATTTTGGTAATCATCAAAATGATTACTGCTATGGAAAAAAGTGATTCGGTAACGTTTAAATCAAAATTTAGCTTCCTAAAATGGGCAATGTTTACGTTTAAAAAAATACCAAGAGGTAAGCGTAAAGCTCCTGCAACTGTGCAGCCTCCAGAACAATATGAAGCTAATTACTTTGACGATTTATTTAAAAAAGTTGAAGAAAAATTGAATATTTTAAAAACAATTCCTCCCAATGCTAATGTCTTGCATCCAGCTTTAGGATTAATTAATAAAGCAGAAGCATTAAAGTTTTTGATGGTACATAATAAGCATCATTTAAAAATTATCGAAGACATTTTGGCAAATAAATAATTAGAGAATTATAAAAAGCAGTTGATTTTTCAACTGCTTTTTTTTATATAAAAGCTTGTAAAACTTCTTTTCTATGTTAGAATTTGAAATAGTAAATTAGTTAAAGAAATGTAAAAAATTGATTTGCCTAAAACAAAATTCCTTTTTAATGGTTTTTTAAGCAATCAAAGAATTTTATACGTGAATAAATTTTTTACAAAAAAAACATCAAAACTTTTTGCTCCATTTTGCCTAGCCTTTATTGGCTTATTTCTTGTTAGTTGTAATTCTAAAAAAACTGCAGAAACAGTTTCACTTGCTGAGTTTCCTGTTGTTGAGTTAAAAGAAATTGACACCGTTCTCGAGAAAGAATATGTTGCTCAAATTCAATCTGTTAAAAATGTAGAAATCCGCTCACAGGCAAACGGATACATTAAAAAAATTTTAGTGGATGAAGGGGAGTATGTAAATGAAGGACAAATTTTGTTTCAACTAAATGCAGAAAAATATCAAAACGAAGTAGAGAAATCTATTGCATTAAAAGGTAGTGCCGAAGCCGAAATGTCTGCAGCAGAGGTTGAAGTTCGCAGGGTAAAAATTTTGTCGGATAAAAATGTAATTTCTAAAACTGAACTTGAACTTGCCGAAGCAAAGTATAAAATTGCTAAAGCTAAAGTTGCTGAGGCAAAAGTTAATCAAACAAATGCTCAATTACACTTATCTTTTGCATACATAAAAGCACCATTTAGTGGCGTGCTAAATAGAATTCCATTAAAAGTGGGCAGTTTGGTAAATGAAGGCACTTTGCTAACTACTATTTCTGATGTGAAGTCTATGTTTGCATATTTTAACCTTAGTGAAATAGAGTACCTAAACTTTATTGAAAACAAAAAAAATGATGCCGAGCATCATTCAAATGAAGTGCATCTTGAATTGGCAAATGCCAAGCGTTTTCCAAATATGGGTAAAATAGAAACTATGGAAACTGAGGTGAACAGTAGTACTGGTTCACTTGCATTTAGAGCAAAATTTCAAAATAAAGATGGTATGCTAAAACATGGTAGTACAGCCAAAGTACTACTTACTACACCCACTAAAAACGTATTACTTGTACCTCAAAAATCGGTATTCGAAATTCAAGACAAAAATTTTGTTTATGTAGTAGATTCTAGTAATAAAGTTTCTATAAAAAGCATTGTTCCTAATAACAGAACTGGAAATGCTTATATAATTAAAGGTGGTTTACAAGCAGGCGATAAAATATTATATGAAGGCAACCAAACCATTAAAGAAGGTCAAATAATTCAACCCAAATTAGTAGTTTGGAATGGTAGCAAATAAAAGATAAACAACCCTTCTTTTGTTGGAATCTTTAAGCTTTCTTATAATCTAATTTACAATTAACAACACTCTTAAAAACTTTATTATCAATGGTTGAAACATTTATACGCCGCCCTGTTTTATCATTAGTTATATCAATTATCATTACATTATTGGGTGTATTGGCATTGTTTACCTTGCCAATTACTCAATTTCCAGACATTGTACCACCTTCTGTAGTTGTAACTGCAAAATACACAGGTGCCAATGCCGAGGTTTGCACAAAGGCTGTAGCTACGCCACTTGAAAGAGCTATTAATGGTGTGCCTGGAATGACCTACATGAGCAGTGTGTCGAGTAACAATGGAACTACTTTAATAAACATTACTTTTAAAGTTGGTACAGACCCCGATCAAGCTGCTGTGAATGTGCAAAATAGAGTGATGACAGTATTGGATGAGTTGCCAGCTGAGGTAATTAAAGCTGGTGTAACTACAGAAAAAGAAGTTAATAGCATGCTTCTTTTTTTAAACTTAGTAAGCGATGCTAAAGACGCTGATGAAGAGTTTATTTACAATTTTGCCGATATTAATATTCTCCCAGAATTAAAACGTATTGAAGGTGTGGGCTTTGCCGAAATTATGGGTCTTCGTGAATATAGTATGAGGGTTTGGGTAAAGCCTGATAAAATGCTTTCTTACAATATAAGTACAGAAGAAATAATTGCTGCATTACAAAAACAAAATATTGAGGCTGCACCAGGAAAAACAGGAGAAAGTAGTGGTAAGCTAAATCAATCTTTGCAATATGTTTTAAGATATACAGGAAAGTTTTTCGAACCCGATCAATACAAAAACTTAATTATTCGTTCTACTACCGAAGGTGAATTACTTCGTTTAAAAGATGTGGCTGAAGTAGAATTTGGAACAATGAGCTATGGAATGGTTAGCCAAACAGATGGTAAACCTTCGGCATCCATCCTTATAAAACAAAGACCAGGTAGTAACGCAAGTGAAGTAATAAAAAACATTAAAGCAAGAATGGAAGAACTTAAAACTTCGTCTTTTCCTGCGGGAATGAATTATAATTATGCTTACGATGTTTCTAGGTTTTTAGATGCTTCTATAAGTAAAGTTGTAACTACTTTAATTGAAGCATTTTTGCTTGTATTTATAGTAATCTTTCTGTTTTTGCAAGATTGGCGAAGCACAGTAATACCTGCATTGGCTGTGCCAGTAGCCTTAGTAGGTACTTTAGCATTTATGCAAATGCTTGGTTTTAGCATAAACTTACTTACCTTATTTGCATTGGTTTTGGCAATTGGAATTGTGGTAGATAATGCCATTGTAGTAGTGGAAGCTGTACATGTAAAAATGGTACAAGATAAACTACCCCCATTGGAAGCCACTATTGCTGCTATGAAAGAAATTACATCGGCAATCATAGCTATTACTTTGGTAATGAGTGCAGTATTTATTCCAGTTGCATTTTTAGATGGTCCGGTTGGTGTATTTTATCGTCAGTTTTCATTAACGCTAGCTATATCAATTGTAATTTCTGGTATAAACGCCTTAACACTTACCCCTGCTTTATGTGCATTGATGATGAAGCCTCACGAAGCTCATGTATCTCACAAAAAATCTTGGCTACAAAAATTCTTTAACGGTTTTAATAAACGATATGATAAGGTTGAAAAAAGCTATGGAAGTTTTGTTTGGAAGGTTGCTGGTAGAAGAATGATAACTGTACTTTTACTGTTAATATTTTGTGCTGCAACTTTTGGAATAAGTAAAATATTACCATCTGGTTTTATACCAACTGAAGACCAAAGTATGGTGTATGTAAATGTTACAACCCCAGCAGGAAGTACTGTAGAACGAACTCAACAAATTTTAGCAGAAATTACAAACCAAGCCAAAAAATTGCCCCAAGTAGATAATGTAACCACTTTGGCTGGTTATAGTTTACTTACAGAATCGGCAGGTGCATCTTATGGTATGGCTATGATAAATTTAAAAACTTGGAGCGAAAGAAAAGAAAATGCCGATGATATTATTAAAGAATTAGAAAAGCTGCATATCAATCAAAAGGATGCAGTAATCGAATTCTTTCCACCACCAACAGTTCCAGGTTTTGGTAATGCTAGTGGTTTTGAAATGCGTTTGCTAGATAAAAGTAGAAATGCTCCTTTAGAACAGGTGGCTAAAACTACCAACGATTTTATTGCAGCACTCAAAGCAACTCCAGAAATAGAAAATGCTTTTACCAGTTTCGACCCAAGTTTTCCTCAGTATCTTATTCACATAGACTATGATAAAGCTGCACAAAAAAGTATAACTGTGCAAACGGCTATGGATAATTTACAAACTTTATTGGGTAGTTATTATGCCACCAATTTTATACGATTTGGACAAATGTATAAAGTAATGGTACAAGCCTTGCCAGAGTTTAGAAGTAAGCCAGAGGATATTTTAAACTTATATGTTAAAAATGATAAAGGTGAAATGGTTCCTTATAACGCCTTTGCTACAATTGAACGTGTTTACGGCCCAGAACAACTTACTCGTTACAACATGTATACTTCTGCCATGATTAATGGATTACCTGCAAAAGGTTATAGCAGTGGTGATGCCATTGCTGCTGTAGAACGAGTAGTAAAAGAAAAGTTGCCAAGAGGAACAGGATATGAATGGAGTGGTATGACAAGAGAGCAAATTATAAGTGGTAACCAAGCAGGATATATTTTTATTATTTGTTTGATATTTGTGTATTTGCTATTGGCGGCACAATACGAAAGTTTTGCTCTGCCATTTACAGTAATTCTTTCTTTGCCAGCTGGTATTTTTGGATCGTTTTTGTTTTTAAAACTGTTTGGGTTAGAAAACAATATTTATGCTCAAGTAGCTTTAATTATGTTAATTGGTTTGTTAGGAAAAAATGCCATTTTAATTGTAGAAATTGCTGAGCAGCAAAGGCAAAAAGGAATAACTATTTTGCAAGCTGCCAAAGAAGGAGCAATTAGTAGATTACGCCCCATTTTAATGACCTCATTTGCATTTATTGCAGGCTTAATTCCTTTGGCTATGGCAACTGGTGCTGGTGCTTTAGGAAATAGGAGTATAGGTGTAGCTTCTTTAGGTGGAATGCTTATAGGTACCATTTTTGGGTTGTTAGTTATTCCTGGTCTTTATGTAATTTTCGCCAACATGGCTTCAAAGAAAAAAAACAAAGAAATTTCAATTGATGAAATTGCATAAAAAATCACGTAAGGGTTAAAAGTGACAATAAAGTTTAAATTTTAAAAAGAGAAAATGAAAGTGTTAAATTCAGCAAAATATATAACAATCTTTGGCTTTGTTTTTATTGCTAGTTGCATGAAACCACCTTCTATAACAGAACAAAGAAGAATAGTTCCAAAGAAATTTGAAGCATTAAATTCTAGTGATACCATTTCTGCTGCAAGCATAAAATGGCAAGATTTCTTTTCAGATCCCCTTTTAATTCAGCTCATCAACAAAGCGTTAGTCAATAATCCTGATTTTAAAATTGTATCACAAAAAATTGAAATTAATAGAGCACAATTAATGACCGCTAAAGCTGCTTTACTTCCATCTTTACAAGGAGGAATTAATTTGGCAACTGATAGATTTGGAAGGTATACAATGAATGGTGTGGGTAATTTTGATACTAATCTTTCTCCAGATATTTCTAAAGACCAGCAAATACCTCAAAGTCCTTATACTGAAATGTTTTTAGGGTTTAGAAGTGTTTGGGAAATTGATATTTGGAAAAAATTAAGCAATAAAAGAAAAGCAGCAGCTACAAGACTACTAGCTGCTGAGGCTGAACAAAAATTATTACAAACTTTATTGGTTAGTGAAGTGGCTCAGTTGTATTACACTTTATTGGCCTTGGATTATGAGTTAGATGTTTTAAAGCAAAACATAACCTTGCAACAAAACGAATTGGAGTTAATCAATATTCAAAAACAAGCAGGGCGTGCCACTGAGTTGGCTGTAAAACAATTCTCTGCTCAGTTAATGGGTACAAAAAGTTTAGAGTTTCAAATACAGCAACAAATTGTAACTGTAGAAAATCAATTAAATGCCATAGTAGGTTCTTTTCCTCAAAAAATAGAGCGTAGCCATTTTAAGGAACAATTAAAATTGCCAAAATTGTTAACTGCAGGTTTGCCATCAAGTTTGCTAGCCAAACGCCCTGATATTGTTATGGCCAACTGGCAATTGCAAGCAACAGGTGCTGATGTTGAGGCTGCAAGGGCTGCATTTTTGCCACAACTTACCATTACACCATATATTGGTTTAAGTGCTTTTAATCCTAGATTGCTATTTAATACTCAGTCTATTGCTGCTGGTGCGTTAACTGGTTTTATGGCTCCTATTTTTATGCAAAAACAAGTGCAGGCTGCTTACAAAATTTCTCAAGCTCAAAACAAAATGGCATATTACGAATACGAGAAAGTTGTTTTAAAAGCAGTTCAAGAAGTCGTAACTGATATGAAAGCCATTGAAAATTTAAGGGGTTCTATGGAGTTAAAAGCTAAAGAAACCAACGAACTAAAAGAAGGGTTGAAAATTGCAGGAGATTTATACAATGCAGGATTTGCTACTTATTTAGAAATTATCACTGCCCAAAGAAATGTTTTAGATGCCGAATTGCAACAAATTATTTTAATGAATAAAATGATGCTTGCAGCAGTAGATTTATATCGTTCTTTAGGTGGTGGTTGGGAGTAAGCAAATTGCTACTTTGTATAATTTATTTTAACCCATATTTCTTCATATATCGATCATTTAATTGCTTATGCTTATCATCTAAAGTTACTTTACGCCCTTGTATAAAGGCATGAATAATTTTGCTGGTTCTCATATCTAAAACATCACCTTCGCTTACAATAATATTGGCATCTTTACCAACTTCAATACTGCCAGTTTTGGCTTCAATACCTAAAACTTTTGCTGTGTTTAAAGTAATAGCTTGTAAGGCTTCTTCTTGTGTTAATCCATAAGTAGCAGCAGTACCAGCATTAAAAGGTAAGTTTCTACCACGATTTTGTTCATCATCATCATTTATACAAAACAAAACTCCAGCTTTTTGTAAGGTTGAAGCTTGTTTATAGGGTTGGTCAATGGCATCATCATCTGCCGTAGGCAAACTATGTTGTTGACTTAAAATAACTGCAACATTATTTTGTTTTAATAAGTCAGCAATTTGCCAGCTATCACTTCCGCCAACAATTACTAATTGTAATTCAAACTCCTTTGCTATATCAATTGCCATAAGCATTTGCTTTACTTGATTGCAATGCACAAATAGTTTTTGTTTGCCATTAAATAATCCTTTTACAGCATCTAATTTTAAATTGGGTGTTGCTTTTGTATCAGTATAATAAGTTTTGGCTTCGCGAAGCATTTGCTTTACAGATTCAATTTTATCATAAGCTTCCTTTAAAGGATCATTTTGTTGTGCAGATAAAAAAGCTGAAAATCTACCACCTGGGCGAGCCAATAGACTAGGCATATAAAAATGAATGCCATTATCTACTGCATAACCAGCATCTTCATAATTCCAAGCATCTAATTGAACAACACTTGATGTGCCAGAAATTAAACTACCTTGTGGTACTATTTGTGCCAAAAGAATTCCATTAGTTAATACAGTACGAATAATTTTTGAATCTGTATTGTAAGCTGCAATGCTTCTGATATTTGGATTGTAATCTCCCAATTCAACATAATCGTTACTACCACGAACAGCATTACCTCCAATATCTTTTATACCTAATTGAGAAGTTGGCAAAATCAAGCCTGGATAAACATGTTTACCATCTAAATTAACAGCATTGGTGGCATTGCCTTTAAAACTTGCCATATCGCCAACTGTTTCAATTTTATCAGCTTTTATAACTACAAAGCCTTTTTCAATAACCTGTCCATTACCAATATGAATAGTGGCATTTATTAAGGTTATAGTGCTTGTGTTTGGTTTTGCAGGATAAATAGTTTCTTGGCT
>JBMLOQ010000145.1:0-16080 GCA_049242885.1 Chitinophagaceae bacterium | reverse complement strand
TAATCACTGTTTTGCCGTTTACATTGTTTACAACGGCATCTTTTCCTAAATTTCCGATAATTTGTAACTTAATCATAATCTAATACTTTACATCGTTTTAAAACACGAATGTAGGGAAAGTTTTTAAATTGCCAAATTTTTTAGTATTTTTTTGACAGAAAAAACTAAAAACATTTTGAATGACTGCATTAGATTAACTCAAAAATTAAACTTTGTAATCCATAAAACAAGCTTTTAGTTTTTAGTTTATTTGCATCTAAATATATTTGCTACCAATGAATGGAATACATAAATTAATAAGTGGTTTTATATTGAGTATTATTGATATTTTTTACCCCATCTTTAAAAATATAATGCCAAAGCAAACATTTAGGTATGCTGCTTGTGGGGGCTTTAATACATTGTTAGATATCACTTTATTTTTCCTTTCTTATCATTATATATTTGAAGAAAAACCTTTTCGATTAGGTAATCTTACTATAAGCCCTCATATAGCTGCTTTTATTATTGGTTTTTTTATCACTTTTCCTATAGGATTTTATTTAAGTAGGTATGTAGTTTTTCAAGAAACCTCTGCACGTAAAACGGTACAACTCATTAAGTATTTTTTTGTAGTTCTTTTTTGTATCATATTAAATTATGGTTTTTTAAAATTGTTTATTGAAACTTTTGGATTTAATGCACTTGTTGCAAAAATCATCACCACTATATTTGTAGTGTTGTTTAGCTATTTTTCACAAAAATATTTCACATTTAAACCCGCAGATAATTTGTTAAATATTGAAGAAAAATAACTTTATATCAACAGAAAATAGCTGACCGTTTAAAAAAAATCATTTTTAATACCCACATTAAAACAAACAAATAAATAATATGAAAAAAATTTCAATTCTAATTCTAGCCATTTCAGTTATTGCTTGTAAAAATAACGATGAAAACAAAGAACAACAAGCCCCACCAAAAGTTGAATTTGGAAAAAGTGCCAACTCAGATGTTTTTAATGTAAGTTTTGAGCAACTATTGAATAACTATTATGCTTTAAAAGAAGCATTTGTAAAAGAAGATACAACAAGCATTGCAAAAAATGGCAATTCATTAATTACTTCATGTGATAGCTTAAAGTTACAAGAGTTAAAAATTGATAAAGACATTTTAGCAACAGCAAAACAAAATGTTGAAAATATTGCTGCAGAAGTAAAAGGAATTTTGGGTGAGAAAAACTTAGACGAACAACGCAAAGACTTTCACTTAATTTCTAACGACATTTACTCTTTAATTAGAACTGTAAGATATGATAAACAAATAATTTTCTTTCAACACTGCCCTATGGCTTTTGATAACAAAGGAGCTGATTGGTTGAGTGCTAGCAACGAAATTGTAAATCCTTACATGCCAAAACAAATGATAGACTGTGGATCTAATAAAGATTCAGTTGACTTTAGACCTAGAAAATAAGCGTCTCGAAGTCAATCATTTTGAAATTTATCATTGGGATAATAAAAAATCTTTAATTTCATTTTTAAAATATAAACAACAAATTACATGAGTACAGTTTTTAGTGAAAACCAATATCCAATTGACTTTGCCTTTAGAATTGGAACTTTACACAATGATTTTACAGCCACTGATGCTATGGGAAATACTTTAGCATTTGTAAAACAAAAACTTTTTAAGTTTAAAGAACATGTTCAAGTTTTTAGCAATCAAAATCAAACTGAACTTAAATACGAAATAAGAGCTGATAAATGGCTCGACTTTAACACCTGTTATACTTTTACAAATGCCGATGGCAAAGAAATTGGAAAAGTAACTCGTAAAGGTTGGAAAAGCTTATGGAAAGCAAACTATACCGTTTTAGATGAAAATGGCAACGAGGATTTAATAATTAAAGAAGCCAACCCTTTTGCAAAAGTATTTGATGGATTACTAGGAGAAATACCAATTTTAGGGATTTTTACTGGATACTTATTTAATCCAAAATATCATGCAAGCAGGCCAGATGGCACATTAGTGTTTATTTGTAAAAAACAATCTTCGTTTTTTGGTCGAAAATTTAAACTCACTAACGAAGCCTTAGTACAACAAGGTGAAGAAGAAAGAATTTTATTAGGTTTTATGATGATGCTTTTACTTGAAAGAAGAAGAGGATAATACCAATTAGTTTAACTTTATATTTATATAAAATTTGAGCCGTTGAACATTTCAATGGCTCAATTGTTTTATAGCACGATACATTTGCACACATTTCTACAATTATCATGCTAACTACAAACATAAAAAACCAACATTCTTTTTGGCTAAAAAACTATATTTTCATTCTATTTATTTCTTGTTCTATTACTATAAATGCCCAAGAAAAATTTACAATAAATGGTTATATAAAAGATACTGCAACAGGTGAAAGTTTAATTGGTGCTAATTTTTTTGTTAAAGCACAAAGTAAAACTGTTAGTAGCAACCAATATGGATTTTATAGTATTACGCTTCCTAAAGGAAACTACAAAATAACAGTGAGTTTTGTAGGTTATATCCCTTTTGAAACTGAAATTTCTTTAACTAGCAATCAAACAAAAAACTTCAATCTTTTGCCTATTGCTTCATTGATGCAAGAAGTAGTAGTAAGTTCAAAAAAAAGAGATAATAATGTAAAAACGGCTCAAATGGGCAAGTTTGACTTAAGCATTGCCAACATAAAAAATTTACCTGCTTTTTTAGGAGAAGTAGATGTGCTTAAAGCAATACAACTATTGCCAGGTGTAAGAAATGCTGGTGAAGGAAATGCTGGTTTTTATGTACGTGGTGGTGGGCCAGATCAAAATCTTATTTTACTCGACGATGCTGTTGTGTATAATCCAGGGCATCTATTTGGTTTTTTTTCCATATTTAATTCAGATGCTATAAAAAATGTATCACTCATTAAAGGAGGCATGCCAGCACAATATGGAGGAAGACTAAGTAGTGTTGTAGATATTACTATGAAAGAAGGTAACTACAATAAAACTGAAGTTGATGCAGGTATTGGGCTTATTAGCTCTCGATTATCGGTACAAGGTCCATTAAAAAAAGAAAAAGCCTCTTACATAATATCTGCTCGCAGAACTTACATTGATGCATTAACAAAACCATTTATAAAATCTACAAATAGGTTTTATGGAAGTGGCTATTTTTTTTATGACCTAAACTTAAAGATGAACTTTAAAATTAGTGAAAAAGATAGACTTTTTGTAAGTGGGTACTTTGGTAGAGATCAATTTGATTTTAGAAATGCCGAAAGAGATTTTTCAACCTCAATTCCATGGGGTAATTCCACAGCTACTTTAAGATGGAATCATATTTTTAATAAAAAATTGTTTGCCAACACAACAATTGTGTACAATGATTACAACTTTGCTTTTGAGGGGAGGCAATCAAACTTTAATATAAAATTTGCTTCTGGAATTAGAGATATAAATGCCAAAACCGATTTTGATTGGTTTTTGAGCCCAGAACATAAAATAAAGTTTGGAGTACAATATACTAATCACACTTTTTTTCCTAGTGTACTTTCAGGAAGGCAGGACAGTATAATTTTTAGTCCCAACAATGCCCAAACCAAATATGCCAATGAATATGCTATTTATTTTCAAGACGACTGGGAAGTTTCAAAAAAATTAAAAGTAAATTATGGTTTACGCTACAGTATTTTCCAACAAGTAGGCCCATTTACTAATTATATTTTAGATAATAATGGAAATAGAATTGATAGTAGTTTTTTCAAAAATGGTCAAACTATAAAAACTTATGCAGGTTTAGAACCAAGAATTACAGCTCGATATGCCATAAACGACAACGAAAGTATTAAAGCAGCCATTACTAGAAATATGCAATACATTCATCTTGTAAGTAATAGTGGCACTACTTTGCCTACAGATTTATGGGTGCCAAGCACAAACCTTGTAAAACCTCAAATAAGTTTACAATATGCCCTTGGTTATTTTAAAAACCTTAAAGAAGGCATGTTTGAAACAAGTGTTGAAGTGTATTACAAAGACATGCAAAATCAAATTGAATATAGAGAAGGTTTTACACCAAATACCTTAAAAGACCCAGAAGAGGATTTTGTATTTGGTCGAGGTTGGAGCTATGGAGCAGAGTTTTTTATAAATAAAGTAAAAGGAAGATTTACAGGATGGATTGGTTACACACTAAGTTGGACATTTAGAAATTTTAAAGACATTAATAATGGTGAAACATACTCAGCTAAATTTGATAGACGACACGATTTAAGTATTACAGGCTCTTATGAACTAAGCAAAAAATGGAAGCTATCGAGTGTGTTTGTATATGCAACTGGCAATGCAGTAACACTTCCAGAACGTTTTTATTTTATTAATGGGGTGCTTACACAAGAATACAGCAGAATTAATGCCTATAGACTACCAGCATACCATAGATTAGACATTGCAGCTACTTATACCCCAACGCCAAAAAAAGAAAGAAAATTTAAAAGTACTTGGGCTTTTAGTATTTACAATTTATACAGTCGCCAAAACCCATATTTCATTTATTTTGATCAAACTGGAAGCCTTGGAGCTGGCGATTTAAAAGTACAAGCTAAACAAGTAAGTTTGTTTCCAATTTTACCAAGTGTTACTTGGAATTTGAAATTAAATTAAACAAGCTAATATTAAACTGAAGATTAACAATTTTGTTGTAGAATTTAAAGCTTTTCCAAATTACGATTAATAATAAAAAATTAACAGGGTGTTTTGGTAATTGGTACTTAACTAATTTACAATTAGCAATTTATCTTCTGAATTTAAAGATGACTTTTCTAATTTTTTATTGAAGTAGAGGGCAATTTCACTTAATGGAATTGCCCTCATTTCTACAGGTTCATCAAAGTTTCATTTATTTATTTATCAAAATTCGTTTTGGTACATATTTGATATCATCACCATCTAATGAAATTGAATAAAGTCCAAAAGATGCAATATTGCTTAAATCTAAAGGAATATTATTACCTCCTTTTTTTGCAACAACAAACTGTGTTTTTACTATTTTTCCAGTACTCACTTCAATTATTCTTAACAAATAATTTCCATCATTTTCTGAGTTAAAATTCACACTCAATTTTCCTTTGCTTGGATTAGGGAAGGCAGTAAACGTATGAACAACATTTAGGTTTGATGTGTTTGCTAATTTTGTAGAGAATCTAACTTTACTTAATTCTACTTCTATAGAATTTACAACACCTCTGCTGTTATTATAAGCAAAATTAACACCTACAACATCGGTAAAATCAGTAATTCCATTGCCATTTGCATTTTTAAAATCAGCAAGGCTTAATACAAATTCCCCGTTTTTATCAATCAAAACAGATTGACTAAATTGATTATTCCAACCACTTATTGATTTTTTAATTAATGTAACTTTAATACTATTTAAACCAGTTGTGATAGAATTAAAAATCAAACTTTTATAGTCACTTACATTTTGCTCAATACCACCACCATTTAAAGTTTTATAAATACTTACATAGTCTTTAGTAGTTGCTTTTAATTGTACATTTCTCAACAATGGCAATTCTTCTGGATTAGAAATTACGGCTGAGTTAGTTATCGTAAATTGCTGAACATTTGTTGAATTATTGTATTGCAAATTCCAGCTTCCATCTGCTAAATAGAGCATATCAACAAGTTTATTTTCTACAAAAACACTAATTGTTGCTTCGTAATTATCTTGTACATCAATTGACAATGTATTAATATTACCAAATAAGCTAAATGGTATTTGGCGAGTGGTTTCCACACTTAACTCATTTTGTTTTTCTTTCAATTCAAAGTACCCATTTGTGTTTGCAAAACTACTTTGTACTTTTAGAATTAAAGTAGCTGCATTTCTTGAACCTTTGGTAACAAAAACTTCTGGAACTTTTGTATTATTATTTAAGCTTGCAATTGAACCATATTTAGAAGCATTTGCAATTACTTCTTCAATCATTTGTTGCAGAACAGTTTTGCTTGCAGCCCACAATTGTACATTATACATATTAGCAGATGGTGTAATGTTATTAGTAAACCAACTACTTTGTAAGCTGATGTTATTTGATAATGAGTTAGCACCAAAATTTAAATTGGCTGCATACTCAATTAATCCATTGCGTTGTTTAATAGTATAACCTAATACACTGAAATCATTAACACTTAACACTTCAACTTTTAATAATTCAGCACCTTTTAGTCTATCACAAATTTGTTTTGTATGATTATAGGCTTCCCCAGAGGTTTGTGTAGCAAAAAATACAGCATTTGTTCTATTATTTGTACTATAGTCAACCGACAATACATCAATTGCATTGGTAAAATTTATCAATGAGGCAGGAGTTGAAACAACTGCTTTAGTAGAATAAATGGTTTTTACTGGGGCTAAATCTATAAGTTTTATATCGGTTGGTCCGTTTAACAATGTTGTAGCAGACTTTACAAAAGGAATTGATGTTGCAGGCAAAAAATTATTTGCTTTGAAATAGGTAAGTTTAGCAATTATATTACCTAATGTTTTACTTTCAACTCCACCATCTCCACCACCTGTAACATCTCCAGCATTTACAGTTATAAAAAGTGAATCATTTTTGCAAATACTAACAGTATCATTATGGCAGCTACTTACTACAACTTTAACACATACACTTACAACAACAGTATCTCTGCCAATAAATCCTGGGTTTGGTGTATAGCTATAATCACCATTTGGCATTATATCTATCACCCCATTACTTGGTGTTTTTACTAGAAGAGAATTTGCAGTAAATAAACCTCCATTTGGATGCGAATTATTTGATAAAATATTGCCATTTACAAAAGCATCTTGCGTAGTTGTTGCACTATCTGAGTTGATTATTGGATTACCAATAACACCAACAATTAATGTATCATTAAAACATAAATCTGGACCAGGTACACTTGGCACGCCACAATAAGAAACAACTACTGTATCGCTGCCAACAAAATTATTATTTGGCGTATATGTATAAGCCCCAATGCTATTAATTGAAAAGTTTCCATTAGTTGCATTTTTTACTGGGATAGTATTAAAATAAGTTGATGTATAGCCTAATGGGAAATAATTATTAGTACCCATATTACCCACTTGTGGAGTATTCATGGCAGTTGTTCCACAATCTTTCCCAACATTTGGTGGTGTGCAAACAGTTGCACTTACAGTAATTCTTACAGTGTCTGTACAACCAGTGGCTCCTGTACGTACAACATAATAAGTTCCAACAGTTGCAGCTGTAATTACGCTATTAAAGCTACTATTATAAAACTGAGTGTATCCTGGGCGAGTGTATAAACTTGCCAAAGTTTGAGTAGCTGGGCAAATACTTGCAATTGTAGTATCAGGAGGAAAAGTACATGACGCTAAGCTAACATTAATATATGTATCTGTAGTACCACTTATTGGGCAACCAAACCCATCAAAAGCTGCTGGGTTACTACCATTAGTTATAGTATTTCCTGAAATTTTACCTGTACTAGTTACAAACCCTCTGTTAGCAATTTTGTTGTTACATTTTAACACCATGCAATCATCGCTAGCTGTAACTTTATAGGTAATAACAGTGCTATCTACTCCTGTAGGGCTATTACCTACTTTACCACCATTTACACCATTTGCACTATTGCCTACTCTAAACCTTAGGGTATTATTACCACCAAAATATTCTGCTTGGTCATCTGCTGCACCATCTGTTTTGCTACCAGTATTTGGTCCAAAAACATACCTGATAGAACCTGGAACAAAAGTTGATTCTTTTGGAATACTATCTGTAACAAAAGTATTGATAGATGAATCGCTTCCAATATTATATACAGTAATTCTATAAGTTAAAGTGTCACCAGGTGCGATTGTTCCTAAGTACATATTATTCCCAAATCTGTCGGTTACTTTTTTATCAATTCTTAAATCTGGCTCAAAAACATCAATTGCAGTACTTATTTCTTGCACCAAATACGTTTCACCTCCAGTTGTTAATCTTAAAGTAGCATTGGTATTGCTATTTCCTAAAAAGTTTTTTGTAGCATTGTTGGGTCCAAAAATATCTGCATCTAAACCCATTGTATTATTTAAATTGGGTTTTCTAAATGGCGTTAAAACACCTTTATTACTTACAGTGCTATTAAAAACGTCAGAAGTTGTATTTAAACCATCATTTACATTTACAAATGGGCCACCATTTCCGCTAAACAACATTTGATCACCAGTTAAACTTCTATCTCCATCGTGTACATAAGTTCCTAACTCAAAATTAACTGGTCCTGTTGGTGGTGTTAAAAATCCACTAATAGGAACATTTACAACACTACTACCACTAACATTTGCTAACCCATCAAAAACAGTTAGCTGACGCATATTTTGCAATTGATTGCCATAAACCACAACAATTTGCCAACTTCCCCAATTATTACTACTTCCATTATTTACAAAAGGAATATTTGCCAATGTAAATCTTGCATTAGTTCCAGCTGCTTGAACTATGGAGGTTATATCTTTAAAGTTATGATATGAATTATACCCAGTTGTATTTAATTGAGAAACATCAGAGCTAATATTTTGATAGGCTCCATTATTTACCTTAATTTTTACATTGTTTCTTGTAGGTGCAGTTGCTGCATTACCCATTGCACCCCAATATAAACCAGCCCATGTGATATTGCTACAATTTGGCAAAGCCAAACTATCGCTGCTTGATTGAAAAGTAGTTGCATCTCCATCAATATCTACATAAACTTGATTAAAATTATTGTTGATCCCAGAACCACTTGGTGGAACTTGATTTGCAGCTGTACCACAGCCACCACCAGCAGCTGGTGGATTGCTATTGCAACTTACAGCTACGTTAGCCAAATAAACTATACCACCCTTTTGTGTGGTTTGATAGCGAATTGAAAATGGCTTAACAATTTGAGCAGAAGACATGCTACATACAAGTATAAAAATTACAAGCATGCAAAAATTTCTTAAAGGATAATTGGACATAATTTTAAAATTTATGTTGTGGATTTTATAATACATGCTAATGTAACTCAATTTACATGCCAATAAAGATTTACTTTAGATATAAAAGATATTTAATATATTTTTAATACCTTTTTAAGTAATGCTCCATGTTTTCATTGGATTTCTTGAAAAAAAATGAAAAAAAATTTGGAAATTTAACAAAATTTTACACCTTTGCAGCCAATTTTTAAAAATTAAAAAATATTTCAAAATGAAAAAAGTTTTCGCTCTATTAGCAATCGCTGGTTTTGTAGCTTGTAACAATGCAGAAAATGCAACAACTGGAACTGATACAACTGCAAAAGTTGATTCACCTTCTACTAAAGTTGATAGCCCAGCTACTAAAGTAGACAGCCCAGCTACTAAAGTTGATAGCCCAGCTACAGCTGCTCCTGCTGCTCCAGCTGCTCACTAATATTAATTAGTAACCTAATTAAAAGCCCTTTTTACTCTGTAAAAAGGGCTTTTTGTTTACTTTGTAAATATGCCCAACACCTATTTTCAATTCAAACAATTTACAATTCATCAATCTTACACAGCCATGAAAGTGTGTACAGATAGCTGTATATTGGGTGCATGGGTTGCTAAACAGTATGCAATGCCTACCATTATTGAAAATACTTTAGATATTGGTACTGGCACAGGATTATTAAGCTTAATGCTTGCACAAAACCAATATTTTAAACAAATTGATGCAATTGAAATTGATGAAAATGCTTACTTGCAAGCGAAAGAAAATTTTGAAGAATCCAATTTTGGCAAAAAAATCAACTTACATTTCGCAGATATTCTTCATTGGAAAAATGAAAAAAAATTTGAACTTGTTGTTTGCAATCCACCGTTTTACGAAAACGAATTAAATAGCCCTATCAAAAGCAAAAACACCGCAAAACATAGCTGCCAATTGCTTCATCATCAATTAATAAAAAAAGCTTTCCACCTTCTAAAGGCTAATGGTAGTTTTTGGGTTTTATTACCCGCCAGTTATCAACAAAGATTTATTGATTCGGCCATTGAACACCAACTTTTTTGTAGAAGTAAACTATTAATTAAAAATACAGATGATAAACTCCCGTTTAGAGTGATAATGGAGTTTTCACAACATAACATTGAATTTCCAAAAACGGAGGAGCTAACAATTAAAGATAAAAACAATAATTACACTTCGCAGTTTACTCAATTGCTCCAACCTTATTATTTAAATTTGTAATTATAGTAGCTCATTCACCCAAGATAAAACTAAATCGAGTTGCTCTTCCCTACTTAAATTACTATTGTCTAATACAATGGCATCAGCAGCTTGCTTTAAAGGACTAACTGCTCTTGTACTATCAATAAAATCTCTTTCTTTTAAATTTTTTTGTATATCGGCTTTACTAACTGTTTCTTGATTAGAAATTAACTCTTTGTATCTCCTTTCAACTCTTACCTCTTCACTTGCAGTTACAAATATTTTAAGTTCAGCATTAGGAAAAACAGTTGTACCAATATCTCTCCCATCCATTACAATCCCTTTTTCTTTACCCATTTCTTGCTGTTGTGCCACAGCAAAAGTTCTTACTTGGTGCAATGCTGCTACAATACTTACGTAGTTACTAACTTCCATTCCTCTAATTTGTTGTTCTACATCAATGCCATTAAGTGTTACATGGCTTTTATTAGTAGATGCTACAAAAACAAATCCAACTTTAATTTGGCTTAATGCTTTATTAATTGAATCATCATTTTCAACATCAACTGCATGCTTTAGAAAATACAAAGTAATAGCTCGGTACATGGCTCCTGTATCTACAAAAACATATTGTAATTTATTGGCTAATTGCTTTGCCAAAGTACTTTTACCACAGCTTGAAAATCCATCTATAGCGATTATTATTTTTCTCATTTTACGTTAAGCCAAATGGCTTTTTTAATTTATTGATGCCCTACAATTAAGATACTTTTTACTTTAATCTATATCTCTTTAAAACTGTAAATTGCGTTATTTATTCCCTAGTTTTAAGATTTTAATTTAAAACTGAATTAAAAATTAATCAAAAATCCATTCTACACTTCCTACAGTATAAGTTTCCCAAAGTGCATTTTCTAGTTCTAATTCACCGTTTTGATTCACACCTTTTACAATTCCTTTAGTAATAATGTTGCCTTTTTTTAGCTTCACCAATTCGTTTTTTTTAAACAATAAATTATTATACAAATCTAGAATTTCAACTGAAGTTAATTGTTTCCATTTTTCATAAAAACCAAAAATAAAGTTCCAAAGTTTTTCAGTTAAGTTAATTAGGTCATATTCTTTATGGGTAATTTGTTTTAATGAAATGGCTCTGTTTAAAGTTTCAGGAAAACAATCTTGATTTATGTTTAAACCAATACCAATAATTGCAAATTTATTTTGGTTTTTACCAGAAGTTTCTATTAAAATTCCCCCTGCCTTTTTGTCATTAATAAACATATCATTTGGCCATTTTATTTTTACTTCTTGGCTTATAATTTCTCTTAAAAATAAATTACAAGCAACTCCAGCAAATGCCATTAAGCTAAAATCTGATTTAAAACAACCAGTATTTGCATCAATTACCATACTTACAGTAATATTTTTATTAGCATCCGCTATCCATTGCTTTCCCATTTGCCCTTTACCAGCAGTTTGATTGTGTGCAAAAATGCAAGTGCCATGTTGTGCCTTATTTTCTTTTAAAAGCTCTAAGGCATAATTATTGGTGCTTTCAACCGAATTAAGTTCTATAAAATTTTGGGCAAACTGCATAAACTGCAAATATGCCATTAAAACTAAAATATGCCCAATAGAATATTTAGCTTTTTTGTTCATAAAACTGCACTATTTTCGCCCAAACCTTTTAATATTGAGTTTTATTTTAAATTGTAAAGCATATCAATCAAACTAAATAAAATCTGTTTTGTTATGTTTTATGTTCTTGTAAAAAATTAAATTATAGTTATTGGCAAATTTAGATGTATTAGAAACTAGGAAAAAGTCTCCTAACAAACTTACAAAAAATTCTAAACTGTACAAAGCAGTTATAGAAGCACTTCAAGACATTAAAGGAGAGAATATTGTAAGTTTAGATTTAAGAAATGTGCACGAATCGGTTGCAGATTTCTTTATTATTTGTAGTGCAAATAGTACCACACAAGTAAAAGCATTGGCAGATAATGTAGATAAAGTTGTAGCCGAAAAGTGCGACGAACGTCCATACAAACAAGAAGGCTTTACTGCATTACAATGGGTTTTAATGGATTATGTAAACATTGTAATTCACATAATGCACCCAAGTGCAAGAGAATTTTATAAATTAGAAGAAATGTGGAGTGATGCAGTAATGACAATTCACGAATAAATAATTATAGAGAAAATTTGGTATAAAAAATTATGAACAACGATAGTATAGATAAGCAAACTGATAATACTGGTGATCAAAAAAATGGTTACGACCAAGCTCAAAAAAGCGACAAAAAACCACCTAAACTAAACTCCATTTTTGAGGACGATAAAAAGCCCAAAAAAAGTGGTCCAAAGTTTAATTTATATTGGATTTATGCCCTAATTGGTGTGGCTTTATTAAGTGCCAACTTTTTAAGAATGTCTCCAGAATTGTATGATGTTGTAGAAAAAGATTTTAAAGAAAAAATGCTTTATACTGGTGATGTTGATAGAGCTATTTTATACCCATCAATAAATGGTATTGGAGGTGAGGTAAAAGTATTTATAAAAAAAGACAGTATTTATAAGCCTTATTACCAAAATTTAACAAAAATTACTCATATAAAGTATGATAGTATAAAAGCTAAAAGTGGCCCTTTGTTCAAGTTTAATGTAGCCGATCCAAAAACATTCCAAGCAACTATAAACTCAGAAACTAAAGAAAGAGGATTACCAAACTTAGCAATTGCAGTATCGCAAGAGCAAGGATTTTTTAATAGTTCTTTCTTTAATACCATTATAACTGTATTGTTATTTGTAGGCATTATGGTGTTAATGATGCGAAAAATGGGAGGTGGAGCTTCTGGTGGTGGTCCAGGCGGTATTTTTAATATTGGAAAAAGCAAAGCTACTTTATTTGATAAAGGCACTAAAGTAAACATCAATTTTGCCGATGTTGCAGGTTTGGATGAAGCCAAAGTTGAAGTGATGGAAATCGTTGACTTTCTAAAAAATCCTAAAAAATATACTGCACTTGGTGGTAAAATTCCTAAAGGAGCTTTATTAGTTGGCCCTCCAGGTACTGGTAAAACCTTATTAGCAAAAGCAATGGCTGGTGAAGCACAAGTGCCATTTTTTAGCCTAAGTGGTAGCGACTTTGTAGAAATGTTTGTTGGTGTAGGTGCAAGCAGGGTAAGAGATTTGTTTAAGCAAGCTAGAGAAAAAGCTCCTTGTATTATTTTTATAGATGAAATTGATGCAATTGGTAGAGCAAGGGGTAAAAATGCTGTAATGAGCAATGATGAAAGAGAAAACACCCTAAACCAATTACTTGTTGAAATGGATGGTTTTGGTGGCGACACTGGTATTATTATTTTGGCAGCAACCAACAGACCCGATGTTTTAGACACTGCATTGCTAAGACCAGGACGTTTTGATAGACAAATTAGCATTGATAGACCAGATATTAAAGGTAGAGAAGCCATTTTTAAAGTGCATTTACAACCTATAAAAGTTTCTGAAAACTTAGATATTCTAAAACTTGCTGAGCAAACTCCAGGTTTTGCTGGTGCCGATATAGCAAATGTGTGCAATGAAGCTGCATTAATTGCTGCAAGAAATAATAAAGCAGGAGTGGATATGAAAGATTTTCAAGATGCTATTGATAGAGTTATTGGCGGCTTAGAAAAGAAAAATAAAATTATTGCACCTCACGAAAAAGCAATAATTGCATACCACGAAGCTGGACATGCTGTTTGTGGATGGTTTTTAGAACACGCTCATCCTTTATTAAAAGTAACCATTGTACCACGTGGTACTGCAGCACTAGGCTATGCACAATACACACCAAAAGAACAATACTTATACAATACCGATCAACTAACACACGATATTTGTATGACACTTGGTGGACGTGCTGCTGAAGAAATTTTCTTTGGAAAAATATCTACAGGAGCTGGCAGCGATTTGCAACAAGTAACTCGTACTGCCTACAGCATGGTTACAGTATATGGCATGAGTGAAAAAGTAGGCAATGTAAGCTACTACGACCCTCAAAGTGAAGGTGGATTTACAAAACCTTATAGCGAAGAAACGGGTAAGCTAATTGACGAAGAAGTAAGAAGAATTGTTGCCGATGCCTATAAATCTACATTAGCTTTACTTACAAAATACAAAGTAGAAGTAGAAAAGTTAGCACAACAATTATTAGCTAAAGAAGTTTTGCATAAAAGCGATGTAGAAGAATTAATTGGCAAACGACCTTTTGAGGAGAAAAAGATTTTAGATGTAGAAATTCCTAAAACTGAAGTAATAAAAGAGGAAGAAAGAATAATAAATCCTACAAACGATTAAGATTTTCTAATAATAGTTTTAAAGGGAAAATCTTTAGAGATTTTCCCTTTATTTTTTAAAACACTATTTACAATTAATTTTGCCAATATGCAATTGCCAAATTCTAAAGAAAAAGTTTTACAAAAAATTAGAGAAGCATTGGTAAAACCAAGTGATAAACCTTTTGGAGATGATTCTATAATAGACAACTATTATCAACCATCAACCAAAGAATTAGAAATTGAATTTGCCGAAAATTTTACCCAATTACAAGGAAAGTTTTTATACTGTAGCAACTTTGCAGACATGCAAAGTCAATTACAACAATTATTAGCACTAAAAAATCTCACTAAAATAATTTGTAAAGAAGAAAACCTTTTGCAACAATTTATTGCTCATGGTTTTACAAGCATCAACAATAATATTAAAGTAGATAATTGTGATGCTGCTATTACCACCTGTGAGCAACTAATTGCACGTACCGGAAGCTTACTACTTAGCAGCAACAATGAAAGTGGCCGAACAACAAGTGTTTACGCTCCTATTCATATCTGTATAGCTTATAGCCATCAATTGGTATATGATATAAGCCATAGTTTGCAAAATATAAAAGAGAAATATAAGCAACAATTGCCTTCTGTAATATCATTGGCAACTGGCCCAAGTAGAACTGCAGATATTGAAAAAACCTTAGTGGTTGGCGTTCATGGCCCTAAAGAAGTGTATTGTTTTTTAATTGACGAATAATAAAATTAACGAGGATGCAACATAGTAATTATCTTTTTGTATATGGCTCTTTACGAAGTGGGTTTAAATCATCAGCCTATGAATATATTACTAAATATTTCACTTTTGTAGCCCACTCAAAAGCAAGAGGTATTTTGTACAATTTGGGAACACACCCTGTTGCAAAACCTACAACAGATGATAAATTTATTGTAGGCGAGCTATATGTAGTATCAAATCCAAATTTTGCTAGTTATGCCTTTGCCCAATTAGATGATTATGAAGGTATTGAGGTAGAAGAAAACATCATTCCAGAATACATAAAATCACTTGCCGAAGTTGAGGTTGATGAGCAAGTTTTTACTGCTACAGTATATTGGTACAATGGCAACACTAGCCATGCATCTATTATAGAAAGTGGCGATGTGATGGATTTCATTTCCTAGCAACGTCTTTGAAAGGACGTTGCGGCATCCCTCTAATCGTCTAAACTTCTATAATGCGTTACATTAAAACATGCATGTTCTCCTGTTCAAAAAAACTTATTTCTTACAGGCATGTTGTAAAAGTATGTAAGCTAACTTTATTACTTAAACAATACCAACTTTACCGCAACGTCCTTTCAAAGACGTTGCTGGTAAGGAATATATATCAATAATATATGCCTCGTAAGCAATGAGTGCTATGCAGAAATTAATAAACTTCTAGCTTCTAATTTTATATTTAAATAATTTTCAAAATTCTAATCCCATCTTTTTCAAAAGAAATTTTTCGTTGTTTAAATAAATTCCCTGTGGTCATTTTAAAAGTTTTTTTAC
>JBMLOQ010000144.1:10876-41379 GCA_049242885.1 Chitinophagaceae bacterium | reverse complement strand
GTGAAGGTGCTGCATTTAAAAAGAAAGAAGATATGCACCGTATGGCAGAAGCTAACAAAGCATTCTCTCACTTTAAAGTTTAAAATAGTTTATTTATACTATAAAAAAACCTCAGTTGAAAAGCTGAGGTTTTTTATTTAACTAAAGATCAAAGCCATTATAAAATTTGCTTTTTGTTTCTTCAATTTTTTGTTGAACTGCTGTTTCCAATTCAGTTTTATAATTTTGTATCTTTTTACTTACCTCTTCACTAAAACATCCAACTATTTGAGCTGCTAAAATTCCTGCATTTTTGGCACCATTTAGAGCAACCGTTGCAACTGGTACACCACTTGGCATTTGCAAAATACTTAATACACTATCCCAACCATCAATACTATTGCTACTTTTTATTGGCACACCAATAACAGGCAGTGTAGTTATACTGGCAATCATACCTGGTAAATGTGCTGCACCTCCTGCCCCTGCAATTACCACTTTTATTCCTCTACTACTTGCTTTGCTTGCATATTCCATCAATCGCTTTGGGGTACGATGAGCAGATACTATAGTAAGCTCATAAGCAATATCAAATTGTTGTAACACTATTGCAGCTTCTTGCATAATAGGCAAATCACTATCACTACCCATTACTATTGATACCAAAGGAGACATCATAAAGTTTTGTTTTGAAGCAAAGGTAAGGTGGTTTGGAGTTAAGGTTCTAGGGTTTGATTTTACATTTATTACATGCATTTAAATTTCTTGATTACTAACTTTGCTTTCCATGAATAAAAAAGAAAAATATCAATTTGTAATCAACTATTTTCAAGAACATTCCCCTAATGCAGAAACTGAATTGATTTATGATAATCCATTTCAATTATTAGTTGCAGTCATCTTATCAGCACAATGTACAGATGTAAGAGTAAACCTTACTACACCGGCATTGTTTAATCAATTTCCTTCACCAATAGAATTAAGTAAAGCGAGTATTGATGAAGTATTTAAACTTGTAAGAAGCATATCTTACCCCAATAATAAAGCTAAACACTTAATTGGTATGGCAAATTTGCTATTAGAAAAGTTTAATGGTGAAGTGCCTATGACTGTTGAAGAACTTATACAATTACCTGGGGTAGGACGTAAAACTGCCAATGTAATTACTAGCGTGATAGACCAACAACCAAATATGGCGGTGGATACTCATGTTTTTAGGGTAAGTAAAAGATTAGGCCTAGTTACCAAAACAGCAAATACACCTTTAGCAGTAGAAAAACAATTAATAAAACAAATTCCAAAAGAATTGGTGCATAAGGCACACCATTGGCTAATACTACATGGAAGATATACGTGTATTGCAAGAAATCCTAAATGTAGTGCCTGTGGGTTGCAAAATGTTTGTACTTATGTAAAATAATTATTATAACTTATTTTATAAAATCTGCAACACACCATTCCTTATTTTCGTGGCATGGTATTAAGCGATGATAAGTTACTAGAAATTGCACAACAATTTGGAACACCTTTGTATGTGTACAATACACAAAAAATTACTTTTCAATACAAAAAACTATTGGATGCATTTGGCAACTCTAAAGTAAAATTTTTTTACGCTTCCAAAGCATTAACTAATATTCATATTTTAAATCACATAAAAAATATTGGATGCAATGTAGATTGCAGTAGTATTAATGAAGTAATGCTTGCAATACATGTAGGCTTTAAACCTTCTCAAATATTGTATACCAGCAATGGAATAGATTTTGCTGAAATTGAGCAAGCAAAAAACCTTGGAGTACATATTAATATTGATAGCATAAGCAATCTGATAAAATTTGGCAAAGCCTTTGGTGGAAATTATCCTGTAGGTTTAAGATTGAGACCAAACATTATGGCTGGTGGAAATATTAAAATTTCTACTGGGCACGATAAAAGTAAGTTTGGGATTCCAATAGAACAACTTAACGAGATAATCGAAGCAATTCATCAATTTAAAATCGATATCACCAACTTGCACATTCATACAGGTAGTGAGGTTAAAGATGTAGAAGTTTGGATAAAAGGTATTGATGTGCTTTTTGATTTAGTGCCACATTTCCCAAATTTGAAAAGTATTGATTTGGGTGGAGGTTTTAAAGTGCCTTACAAAAAAGATGAAAAAGGAACCGATATTAATTTATTGGCTCAAAAGGTCTTAGATGCTTTTAACTCAAATAATGCAACAAAACATTTAGAAATTTGGTTTGAGCCAGGAAAATTTTTGGTTAGTGAGGCTGGATATTTTTTAACTAAAGTAAATGTAATTAAAGATACAAAGGCAGCTTGCTTTGTTGGAGTTGATAGTGGTTTCAACCATTTAATACGCCCCATGTTTTACGATGCCTATCATTACATCCACAATATTTCTTATCCAAATAAAGCGTTAAAAAAATATGCAGTTGTAGGTAATATTTGCGAGACAGATACTTTTGCTTGGGATAGAGAAATTGCAGAAGTTACAGAAGGTGATATTCTTTGTTTTAATAATGCAGGTGCTTATGGATTTGAAATGAGTAGCAATTTTAATAGTAGATACAAACCAGCAGAAGTTTTGGTTAATGAGGATGAAGTAAAATTAATTCGCCGAAGAGATACATTTGATGACTTACTAACCAATCAAATACCTTTATAAAATTGAAAAAAATACTTATACATATTACAATTTGTATTTTTAGCTTTTTGCTGTTGCCATCTTGTGAAAACGATGAAACGGTTGTAAGAAGTTTCGATATGAAAGAGTTGGGTATTGAAGAAGGTAAAAACATTATTACTTATTTAAGTACCAATGGAAAAACAAAAGGAAAACTTACTGCACCTTATATGATACGAAACATTTACGACAGTAATAAAGTAGAATTTCCTAGAACCCTACAAGTAGATTTTTATGATAGTGCATTAAAAGTAGAAAGTCACTTATTTGCAAAGTATGGCAAATTCTTAGAAAATGATAATACCATTTACTTGCGAGATAGTGTAATTGTTTTTAATGTACGACAAGATACTTTGTTTACTAACGAATTGTGGTGGGATCAAAATAAAAATACTTTTTACACCAATAAGCCAGCAATATTATCTAATAACAACGCTGGTTATTCACAAAAAATTTGTGGAATTGCTGGTTTTAAAAGCAATCAAGATTTTAGTTCTACTACATTTTATAAAGTAGGTAAAGCTTACAATCCAAACATTAATAATTTTATTTTACTAAAAGATACTGCTAATTTCTACTAAGATCTTATAAAAGGATTAATTACTACGGGGTAGCTTACAAAATTTGTGCATCCATTGGCATTAGTTACTGTGTAACGCATAGTTGCACTTCCAAGTAACAATGGAGTAATAACACCGCTAGAGTTAATAGTTGCATTGGTGATATTTTGGCTACTCCAAACACCTCCACTTGTTGTATTTGCTAAAGTAATTGTTGTTGATATTGGTACAACTGTTGGTCCAGTTATAGCATTTATTGTAGGTAAAGGATGAACTATGTTAGTAGTTGTAGCAGCTGTATAAGTACAGCCATTAGCTACTACTGTAACACTATAAGTGCCAGCATTTGCT
Source organism: Chitinophagaceae bacterium (assembly GCA_049242885.1). GTDB lineage: Bacteria > Bacteroidota > Bacteroidia > Chitinophagales > Chitinophagaceae > CAIVPM01. The sequence continues at coordinate 37,797 of JBMLOQ010000144.1, read as the reverse complement.
GCTACTGCATTGGGTATTCTTGGGTTTTGAGCTGTAGAACTAAAACCATTTGGCCCAGTCCAACTATAAGTTGCACCAGTAATACTGGGTGTGGTTAGTTTTATTGTATCGCCTACACACAAATTATTTGAACTAGCAGTTGTAGTTGCTGCAACAACATTTACAGTTAAATTAACAATTGTAGAAGCAGATGGATTGAAATTATCGGTTGCAGTAAAAGTAATTGTATTTGTACCAATATTACATGGTGCACCTGTAATACTAACACTGGCAATAGAGGTTGCTCCATTTGTAATACTTTGAGTAGTATTACATAATCCATTAGTATTGATTACTGTTGCAACTGTTTGATTGATTTCAGGAGGCAAAAATGTTAAACTAATATTTTGAGTACTACCACAAGGTACAGTAACTGTATTACTAGCTGGCACACCACTTACACTTGGTGCTTGATTAGTGATTGAGGAAACATTAAATCTAAAACATTCATAATCTAAATAATTAACACCATCAATGTTTCCACCTCCACCATCATAAACTCCACTGTTTAAGCCAAATCTACCCACTTGGACATAGTTTACACCATCACCTTTATTTACACCAACTGTTGCAGGTGTTCCTCCAAAGCCTAGAGCACCTCCACTAGCCTCACCTGTGGTCCATTGCATATCATGATAATTTAACGCCACATTGTTTCCTAACCCAATTGACGCATCATTGCCATCTGTTAAAATAATTTGAAATGTATTTAATAAATCTCCTTTTAAATTATAATAACCAACCCCAGGCCATGTAACAACAAGCTTCCCTGCACTAAGTTTATACTTTACTGCACCACTTAAAATGTTTCTAGTATCAACATCGGCCCAAAAACCTGCAATCATTGGGGTTGAATTTGGAAATCCAGATGAGGAAAAGCTGTTTAAAGCTCCTGTAAAACTTAAGTTTCCATTATTATTAATCCAAACTTGAGTATAGTTTGTACCATATAAATTAAAGTTAAAACCTAGGTTAATTGGTCCAATACTACCATCATCATTTGCTGGAAAATTAGTATATGTATTATCTGGAGCAAAATAACAGCTGCTAAGAGGGGTGCCATCTGTAAAAAATGCAATACTATAATAATTACTAGATACACCTGTTCCTGTAACACTTAATTGCCTTCCTAAATTTTGGCTATCTACATACCAATAAGCATTAAAACTTCCTTGTGCATTAGCTGTAACTGTAAAAGGATCATACGCTGGACCATAACCTACTGGGGTCCCCAATAACGTAACTTTAATTCTAACTTGTTCGTTGGGTAAAAATCCAGTGCCTGTAAAAATAGCTGTACTACCTGGTTGATAATCAATACTATCACTTACTAATGAAACCCCAGGTGTTGTGTTTGAATGTATTGTTGCTTTGGTTGAATCATAACCTGAATTATTCGAAGGATTTGTAATTACTTGTGCTATAGATAAGGTATTTATAAATAATAGATAAAATACTAGTAAACACATTTTTTTGATGTGCCTAGTATGTTGCCTTACGAATACTATAGTACAAAAGTCAATTTTCATTAAATGGTACAGTTACAAATTCTACGGTATAACCTATAAGAAACGAATTAAAATCAATTATATTATATAAAAGATAATTTTAATTTAATTTTAAGAAGCTAATTCTTTCCTATCTACAATCAATTGAGCAATTTTGGCATTTAATGTTGATTTTTGCTAGTCCAGTATTTACTACATGTTTATATTTAGAGTTACTTAGTTCTCCTGTACTAATTTTGTTGTCATCATTTCCATCATTGCCCCAATTATTGCTTTTATAAATCGAACTGTATAAACCATCATAATTAAAAACAAAACTTTCAACTTGCTTTAAAGGAATTTTTATAGTGGCATACTTATTATCTATATTAATTGACTTTATGGTAGCCATAATTTGTTTAATTCTACAATCGGCGTTTATACCATCAAATTGTATAACTTCTGTTAGTTTATTTACTCTGCAACTTCCATATTCTTTTATGGCCTCAAAAACATTTACTTCGTCTATGGTATATTCGTCATTGGTGCTTTTTAATATTAATTTATTGGCAACCCCTATTTCAACAGTTGAGTATTTTGTTTCTACTTCAACATCACCTAAAATACCAACTTCTAAACTGCCATTTATAAAATCTATTTCACCATTTTGAACTTCGTCAATAGTTACATTACTGTATTTGCTTCTTAGATTTAGAAGCGTTACATTATTTAACTCCAAATTTCCACTTATTACATCAATTGAAGCATTTTTAATAAAACTTGAAATAGCAAAATTGGCATATTTAGTTTCTACATGAAGCTTATTCTGCTTGGGAACATAAATGGTAATTATTTTGTTTTTGTTGGCTTCTGTTTTAAGATATTGCCCATCAATGCTATAAATTTCTACACCACTAGAATTGTTACTATTAACTCCGTAATTTAAATAGTCTGTTCTTATTCTTAAACTATTTCCAAATTGATTAGATGAAATTTTGAGTTTTTCAAGCCAAGCAGCTGTGTTTACTGCTGTTGCAGCACCATCAAAAAAAACTTTAGTTACCAATTTTACTTTTGGTTCATCCCAAGTTTTTACTTCTATAGTTCTGCTATTGTTATCAATGTAAATTTCAGTATTTGCAGTTATAGAATACTCAACGGCTAACTCTTTATTACCATAAGTTTTACCATCTGCTTTTTTTAAATCATCAAAATACTTTTCTTGTTCAATAAGCTTTTTAGAATATTGCCTACCAATACCTCTGGTTTTTGTTTCTTGAGAAATTAGGGAGGTTGCAGTAAATAGTATTATTGATAAGATATAGACTTTTTTGTACATAGTATAATTTGTTTTACTTGATGCAATGATAAGTATTTTGAGCTTCAAAATTTGTTAACACAAAAACAAAAAGCCCAACAAACTATAAAGTCTATTAGGCTTTTTTGAAAATTAATCTTATTTAAAAAATTACTTAAAATCTACAGTACAGTTTTGGCATTTAATTTCAACTTTAGCTCCTTTGCCATCGCCAACTGTAGCCTTAAATCTATCATTACATCCACAATCATCTTCACTACTATAAGCAGCAGCAATACTTTTGTTTACACTTCTAATAGTTGATGTTACAACATCTTCATTAGCTTTTTTTGGCTCTGCAGGCATTGGCTTTTTTTCAAAATTGCTATAAATGGTGCTATAAGGCCCATTATATTCAACTGTATAATTTTTTACGTTACGCATTGGCAATCTTAAATCTGCATACTTATTGTCTATTTTTACAATTGTAATATTAGCATCAATATTTCTAATTTTAATATCTGCATTTGTACCATCTATTTCTATACTATTTTTAAGTTTTGTAATACGTAAATTGCCATAATTTTTACGAGCTACAATACTTCCTAAATCTTCTATTTCGTATTCATCATTACTACTTTTTACAGAAAGTTTGTCGGCACTTCCTATTTCAACAGTGCTATACTTTGTATCGAGGTCAGCTTCATTAATTTCAGTTATACTTAATCTACCATTAATAAATTCGGCTTCTAGCAGGTTTACTTTAGCAATGGAAACATTACTGTATTTACTTCTTAAAATGAGGTCTTTTACATTTTCAATTTCCAAATTTCCATTTGTAATTTCTGCATTTAGCTTGTTGTAGTTGCCAATTAAATTTACATCTGCATATTTAGTTTCTACATCCAATTTATTTTCTTTAGGAACGTAAATGGTAACAATTCTTTTAACATTGTTTTTAGTGCCAATGTTTTGCCCTTCAGCATCAAATACTGCAACCCCATTGCTTGAACCATTAGACCAAGCATAGTTACCACCCCCAACTAAACCACTTTTTATTCTTACCAAATTGGTCATTGATTTAAAGCTAATATTTAGTTTTTCAAACCAAATTTCATCACTTAGTTTTGAATCTTCGCCTTGAAAATAAACTGTAGTAGTAACTTTTACTTTAGAATTATCCCAAGTTTTCACTTCGATGGTACGACTAGAATTTTCAATAAAAATTTCTGCTGTTTTACTTGCATTAATTTCCATGCTTATTTCCTTAGTTTTTAAATCTTTGCCATCGAAATTAGTTTCGCAGTCATTACTATTGGTTGTTAAAGTGTAATTCAGCCCATTTAAACGGCCCAATGCTTGCCCTCTTAATAATTGGGTATTTTGCTTTACTTGTTCTAATTGCACATTTAGTTGTTCATTAGCTTGAACAGGAGCAGCAGCAGATATTGATGTTGTGCTTTTTGTATTTCTTTTATTAGAATTTTGCTGTGCCAATGAAACAAGTGTAATACTTGAAAATAAAAAGAATACAAATACATGAATGAGGTACTTTTTCATGATGTTTAATTTTTGTGATTGATAATTTGATGCCATGATTTTTTGATTTTGTTTTGTTGTGAATTACTATTCTATATTTCTAAATAATTTGCTTTTAAGGTATCTACAGCATTTCTGTTTTGCTTAAAGCGAATATTTGTTTTGTTTATTTCAGACTGCAAAAGCTTTAACACATTAAGTTTTTGTTGATAGATATTAATGAGTTGATCAAGCAACATATCGTTTAAACCAAATTGTGTTATTTCTTTTTTTACAATTTTTTCATCCTTTTCCATTTGCTTAAACTTATCTATGAAATCGTTATAAAAACTAGCACTTTCTCCATAAATTGGTGTATTAGCAATTTTATTTTTTGCCAAAGTAATTACAGTATTAAAATTATTTTCTACACTATTTATCTCGTCTTTCTGAGCTGCAGTAAGTGGTGATGTATATGCAGGTTTTGATACTATTCGCTCTTTTTTTGGCTCCACATTTTTAACAACAAAGTTTTCTATGCCTCTTGCAAAATTTAATTTATTAAAAGGGGTGTCAATTTCTGTAATAGCCTCTTCAGTTTTAGAAGTATTTGGTGTTTCGTTACTTTCTGTTGTAGTTATTTGTGCAACATTTTGATTAACAACATTTTTATCCGAAATCAAATGCCACAAACCTATACCTGCAAGGGCAAAAATACAAGCAGCTGCAGCCCATTTGGCTAGCTTAATTACTAACCCTTTCTTTTGTGTAGGTTTATCCGCAACCGTTAATAAATCTTTTTGCAATGGATGCAAATTTTTAGCAATGTTGTTCCATACTTTTTGACTGGGAACATCATCGTCTAACTCATCAGCTTTTTGTTGTAAATATTGTTTAAACTTATCCATAATGGTTCGTGTTTAATAAACTTTGTTTTAATAATTGTTTCGCTCGGTAATATTGGCTTTTGCTAGTGCTTTCGCTAATTCCAAGATTTATTGAAATATCTCTATGGCTATAATCTTCAATAGCAAACAGATTAAAAACTTGCCTACATCCTTCGGGCAATTGTTTTATGGCCTGGTGAATTGTGTTAAGGTTTACATTATGCCACCAATGGCTTTCATCCTCATCTTTTAAATCTTCGAATCTTTCATCCTCCCAACCTTCATAAAAAAACTGTTTTTTGCCAAATCTTATACACTCGTTTATCGTTATTCGCTTTAACCAACCACCAAATTGCTTATCGTCTTTTAGTTGATGTAGATTTTTGAATGCTATAATAAATATTTCTTGCAACACATCTTCTGCATCTATTCGATTACCTACCATTCTTGTACAAATATTAAACATGGCTTTGCTAAATTGCTGGTACAGCCATTGCTGAGCGTCTTGCTGCCCTTCTTTTGCCTTTTGTACAATATGTGATTGTATGTTTATTTCTTGTTCCAAAAATTGCGTTGCTACTTATAAGAGTACAAGATTAATAAAAGGTTGGAAAGTTGAATTAAATAATTAAAAAATGGTTTAAACAAATAATGAGTTAAACAAGCATATTTAATGTTGTTAAATAATCAAAACGGTAAAAACGAAACAAAAAAATTTTTTATCCTCACCAATTATTTTATGTTTGCACGACCCTCTAAAAGATTTTCTCTTATGGTCAGTTACTAAATAAAGACTGTAAGAGAGGCTAAACTTTCATTCTTTATTTCATTATTTAAATCAACTAATTACTTCAAAAAAAGTATATGGCAAAGTACATTTTTGTTACTGGTGGTGTTACAAGCAGTTTGGGCAAAGGCATTATTGCTGCAAGCTTAGCAAAGCTTTTACAAGCAAGAGGATTAAGAGTTACCATTCAAAAATTTGATCCATATATTAATGTTGATCCTGGTACATTAAACCCATACGAACATGGCGAATGTTTTGTAACTGAAGATGGGGCCGAAACCGACCTAGATTTGGGTCATTATGAGCGTTTTTTAAATATCAACACCTCTCAATTAAATAATGTAACTACTGGTAGAATTTATCAAACTGTTATTAATAAAGAGCGTGCAGGGGATTTTTTAGGAAAAACTGTTCAAGTTGTACCTCATATAACCGATGAAATTAAAAGAAGAATGTTACTTCTTGGGCAATCCAATGATTTTGATATTGTAATTACAGAAATTGGTGGTACAGTGGGCGACATTGAAAGCTTACCCTTTATTGAAGCTGTAAGACAATTACAATGGGAGTTGCCTGATGAAGATTTGGCAACTATTCACCTTACCTTAATTCCTTATTTAAAAGCAGCAAAAGAGCTAAAAACCAAACCCACACAGCACAGTGTAAAAATGCTTAGCGAAACTGGTGTGCATCCTGATGTAATAGTTTGCAGAACTGAAGAAATTTTAGGAAATGATATTAAAAGAAAAATTGCTCTTTTTTGTAATGTAAAACCCGAAGCAGTAATTGAAGCCATGGATGCAAGCACTATTTACGAAGTGCCCATTTTAATGCTACAAGAAAAATTAGACGTTATATGCTTACGTAAATTAGGAATTACAAACTACAACGAACCTAATTTAGATAAATGGAAACATTATTTAGATAAATTAAAATATCCAAAAGCTAAAGTTACCATTGGCTTAATTGGTAAATATGTTGAGTTGCAAGATGCTTATAAAAGCATTTTAGAAAGCTTTATACACGCTGGCAGTAGAAACGATGTAAAAGTGCAAGTTGTAAATATCCACAGCGAATTTATAAACGAGCAAACAGTTGCTGAAAAACTTCAAGGATTGGATGGATTACTTGTTGCTCCTGGATTTGGCCTTAGAGGAATTGATGGTAAAATAATAGCTGTACAATATGCTAGAACTCATAATTTGCCATTCTTTGGAATTTGCTTAGGCATGCAAATGGCAGTTATTGAATATGCCAGAAATGTTTTAGGAATTAAAGATGCACATAGTGTTGAAATGAACGAACACACACCAAACCCAGTAATTAACATGATGGAAGAGCAAAAGAAAATTACACTTAAGGGGGGTACTATGCGTTTAGGATCTTATCCTTGTGAAATTACTGAAAATACTTTAGCTCATAAAATTTACGGCAGTACACAAATTGCTGAACGTCATAGACATAGATACGAATTTAACAACGATTATTACCAAGCATTTGAGCAAGCTGGCTTAGTAATGAGTGGCAAAAACCCAGAAACAAATCTGGTAGAAATCATTGAAATTCCAACACATCCATTTTTTATAGGTGTACAATATCATCCAGAACTTAAAAGTACTGTAGAATCTCCAGCACCAATATTTGTAAGCTTTATTGAAGCTGCAAAGAAATACAATGAAGCACGAGGAAAATAGTTGATAATTGTAAATTCGATTTATTAGTTTTTATATTTTCATATTATTATATAAACCTTAGGTTTGTTGTCTAAAATTTTGTTTAAATATGAAAAAAATACTAGTAAGTTTTTCGTTACTACTTTGTTTAGTAAAATCTTATGCCGATGAAGGCATGTGGTTGCCTATGCTTTTAGGCCAGCAAGTATATAACGATATGGTAAAACGTGGCTTAAAACTAAAGCCAGAGCAATTATACAGCATCAATAATGCATCAATTAAAGATGCTATTATTATTTTTGGAGGAGGTTGCACTGGCGAAATTGTAAGTAATCAAGGTCTAATATTTACCAACCATCATTGTGGTTACGATGCTATTGCAAAAGCATCTTCGGTAGAAAACAATTATTTGCAAAATGGCTTTTGGGCTGCCAGTAAAGACAAAGAAATTCAAACAAGCTTAACTGTACAATTTTTAAATAGAATTGATGATGTTACAGAAAGAGTAAACACTGCTCTAGGCAATTTACAAGGTGCCGAGCGTACTGCAAAATTCAATGCTATTCAAGCTGAAATTGTGAAAGAAGCAACGAATGGTGATGAGTTTAAACGTGCCGTTGTAGCAAGCATTTTTAAGGGAAATCAATTTCTATTGTATGTATATGATGTACATAAAGACATTCGTTTTGTAGGCACACCCCCAGAAAGTATTGGTAAATATGGTGGTGATACAGATAATTGGGAATGGCCTCGCCACACAGGAGATTTTTCAGTTTTTAGAGTATATACAAGTGCTGATGGAAAACCAGCAAAATACAATGCAGCAAATATTCCTTTTAAACCAAAATACCATTTACCAGTAAGCATAAAACCACTAAAAGATGGAGATTATAGTATGATTTATGGTTATCCAGGTGGCACTAATAGATACGAAATTAGTGATGGCATTAAATTAAGCACAGACATCACTAGCCCAACATTGGTTAAACTTAGAGACATGCGTTTAAAAAACATGTACGCCGAAATGATTAAAGATCCAGCAGTTAAATTACAGCTTGCCAGCAATTATGCAGGCATTGCAAACTATTGGAAATTTTTTGATGGCGAAAGCAAACAACTGTTGAAATATGATGTTTTTGGACAAAAGAAAAAATTTGAAGCCGAGTTTAACACCTGGGCAAAAGGTAAAGCTGAATTTGAAAATATTACAAACGAATATGCTAAAAACTATGAAGCTTGGAGGCCATATGCCATGCACAGAACTTATATGCAAGAAGGCATTACAGGTAGCCCTTTATTAGCATTTGCAGGTAGTTGGATTGGTTTAGAAAATACACTTTCTAAAAAAGATGTAAAGCAAGAAGATATTGATAAAGCCATTAAAGCAGCTACAAATGCCCGTAAAGCATTTTTAGAAGAAGAAAATAAAAAAAGCGACCAATCTATTGTAGCTAATGTACTTTCTATGTTTTTAAATGATATAGATGCGTCGCAACATCCAAAAGGATTTTATACAACATTGTTTAAAGCTAGTACAATCGAAGAAAATCCATTTAAAAAATATGCTGCATACATTTTTGAAAATACAATGGCTTTTGATGATGCAAAATGGAAAGCATTTACTGAAAAACCATCTGTAGAAGCCTTAAATGCCGACCCTGCTTTTTATACAGCAGCAGCATTCATTAAAAATTACAACACCAATTATGCTCCAAAGTTTACTGCATTTAATACCAAGAATGTAGATTTAGGAAGAGCATACATGAAAGGAATTATGGATATGAATCCTGAAAAAGCAAAACTCATGTACCCAGATGCCAATTTTACCATGAGGGTTAGTTATGGCAATGTAAAAAGCTATATTCCTAGAGATGGGGTAAAATATGATATAGTTTGCACAATGGCTGGTGCAATGGCCAAATACAAAAAAGGAGATTATGAATTTGATTTGCCAGAAAGATTTATTGAATTGAATAAAGCTAAGGATTATGGTAGATATGAAGACCCAATTTATAAAGATGTTGTTATTAGTTTTATTACAACAAATGATATTACTGGAGGTAATAGTGGAAGTCCTGTTTTAAACGCAAAAGGCGAATTAATTGGTTTAGCATTTGATGGAAACTATGAAGCCTTAAGTCACAAATTAGCTTTCGATAAAGATTTAAACAGAACTATTTGTGTAGATGTAAGATATGTATTGTGGTGCATTGAAAAATTGGGCAATGCAAAACATATTGTAGATGAATTAACGGTTGTAGCAAAATAATTTTTTCGCTACCCACTTAAAAAACCACTGTTGTTTCAACAGTGGTTTTTTTATATAACTTTATTATTTAGAACCAGAATTGGACGCTTTAATAGAGTTGGATATTGAATAATGATATCAATCGCAGAGTTTTCATCTATCACTTTTTCCTGAATAGATTTATCCAAATTTTTCCATGTGGTACTCCTTTTATTGAGCAGCTTTTCCCAAGCTTTTTGAGCAAACCAATGTTTCAAGATTTCATTTGTAAGTTTAAAAACTTTTAAATTTATTAACTCAACACTTTTACCCTCTTGTTTTAGTTGTTTTATGGCAGTCTTGGTTGTATCACAGTTTTCTAAGCCATATACTTCAATAAGTTCCATAAAAATTATTTCAATTTGTTTATAACAGCTTGTGGAATTAAGTATTTTAAAATTGCTTTTTGCTCTTCTTTTTTCTCCAAAAACTTCCAATCTTTTTTATTTTCGTTTATGGCGTACATCTGTCCATTTGTAAAAATATTTACAGTTTGGGTAGAATCAATTAAATGTACATTTTGCTTACCAAACTTCTGCTCTAAACCTGGCAAAGCATATTGCATAGATAAACTATTTTTAGAAATTTTACCATTGTCTAAAAACTGCATTTGCATTATATAATTATACTTTACCAATGCATACTTTACACTATTATATGTAAATGTGGGTGAAATTTTTTTGATATTATAATTAGCAAAACCAATTTTTACATTGTTATCTTTTAGCATACTTTCCATTGCTTCTGTAATTTGTTTACGAGGAGCTATAGTAAATAACTTTGGATACATTTTGTCCATTAAACTATCTATATCATAATTGCTTGAATACCTAAAAAAGGTATTTATACTTACTACAATTTCTGCACTATCTTTTTGCTGTGCTTTTGCAAAACTTAAAGCAAAAAATAAAAAAAATAATAACGGTGTTTTCATTGTAAAAATTTTCTAAAAATCAAACTCCCTTTTTCTAATATTAAATCTAAAACCAGCACTAATAATATTGGAGTTAAAATCTGGCGAGCCATCTCTTTTATAATTTCTAATAATATAGTCAGCATCAAAGAAAATATTTGGCAATAACTCGTAAGTTGCACTAAGCTGAGCAAACAAAGCAGTTGCTTTAATTCCACTTCCTGTTTTCCATCCATACTCTCTAGGTCTTGTAAAATAGCTATTGAGGGGATTGCTGCCCATGTTAACACCTGCACTATCTGTACCTTGTGTGTAATAAATTAATTTAGCTTGCAACATTAATTTTGGAATGGGCTGGTACTTTACAATTCCAATAAATTCCTTAAAGTTAGAGCCCAATGGATGTGCCAAAGATTGATTGTAATGTGTTGATGAGCTGTAATTGTTTTTTGATGCATATACAAATGGACGCACCAAATTTACTTCTCCTTGAACATCAAAATTATCAATCCCTAAAAAGTTGATATGCTTAAATCCTAATTGCAAAGCTTGTTTATTTCCCCACCAACCATTGCTGTATTTCAATACCTCCTTCATTTGAAATTCGTTGATGATTAATTGAGAGTATAGCTGTGTTTTTTTATTTACGTTTGCTTTAACAGTTAACCCAATAGTACTTTTATCTGGGCTACCTGTGTTGTGACCCATTGCTGTATAAAAAATCATTGGATTTAGGTATTGATTTTCAAAACTACCATTTGGTCTGCCAAACATTATTTGCTCAAAAAAGCCAAGATTTAGCCATTTAGTTACTTGAAAATCGAGATAATGCAATGCCATAAATTTCTTTGGAAATAAAGTATCGCCTGCTGATAAAGGAATATCAGCCCTATTTGTCATTTCAGCAAAAATATTGGTATAATTAAATTTCCAAAAGCGTGTATTTACTTTTAAGAAAAGAAAATTACTTGCAAAATCACTTACAATTAAACTTCTATGACCATTACCAATAAAAATTTTATCGAAAGCAAACTGCAAATCAATCCCTTTAGTTGCATTAACCATAATACCACCTTTTGCTTCAAACGCATTTACAACACCATCATCTTTTAATTTATAATATCCCAATCCTGGCATTGCATTGTTGGCTTTTGTAAATTGCTGCACATATAAAGGGTTGCGAAGTTGATTTTCTGTAACATAAGTATAGTATCCTACTCGTTTACTAAAAGTTCCTCGCCAGTTGCCAAACATTCTAGAATTATTAAAAATACGGCTTCCTAAATTATTATCTTTTCCAGCTTTTAGCTCAAAATTCAATTGAGTTATAAATGTAAAATCACCTTTTTTAACACCAAAATACAAAGGATTGGTTAGATGTTCTTTGCTATATAAAGCCTTAAATTTTAAACCAGTATCGCCTTGGTTTTTTCGCCATTCAAAATTGGTTTTAAGCATCAAGTTTAAATTATACTTATCAACTCTAGACAATTTTAAAAGTCCATTTTTACTCAAACTATCAATAAATTCTAAACGCTGTGTAATTGTTTTTCTATCGAAAGGTTTCATACTACTAAAGTTTAAAACACTATCTTTTTGCAACATTATTTCAAATCTATCAAGTGCATGATACTGTCTAGTACCCAACTCAATAAAATCGGCTTGTGCAATTACAAAATGAATGCTTAAAATTGCAAAGAAAATGCAGAATAGTTTTTTCATCAATTAGTTTATTAAACCTCAAAAATAAGTTTTCATGACATCATACCTAATTAAAAATTGTATTGCTGTAAACGAAGGCAAACAAATAGTAACTGATATACTTTTAAAAAATCAAAGAATAGAAAAAATTGCACCAAACATTAGTGTTGATTATGATGTGATAGAAGTTGATGGAACTGGCTTATATGCTTTACCAGGAGTAATCGACGATCAAGTACATTTTAGAGAACCTGGGCTTACACACAAAGCAAATATTTATACAGAAAGTAAAGCTGCTGTTGCTGGTGGTGTAACTAGTTTTATGGAAATGCCAAATACAAATCCACCTGCTTTTACAGTAGATTTATTGAATGATAAATTTAATATTGCCAAACATACTTCATTGGCCAATCATTCTTTTTTTATGGGTACCAGCAATGATAACTATGAAGAAATCATGAAAATTAACAAACTTAAAAATGAAGTTTGTGGTGTTAAAATTTTTATGGGCAGTAGCACTGGTAATTTATTAGTAGATAATCCGGTTTATTTAAACAAAATCTTTGCTGGCTGTGAGGTTTTAATTGCTACCCACTGTGAAGAGGAAGCTTTAATTAATAGAAATCTTGAAAATTTTAAGCAACATTCCATGGCTTTAACTGCAGAAAGCCACCCCATAATTAGAGATGAAAACGTATGCTATGCAAGCAGTTTAAAAGCTATTCAACTAGCACAAAAAAATAATACAAGGTTGCATATTTTACATATTTCAACAGCTAAAGAGTTAATTCTTTTTGGCAACATGGTGCCTTTAGAAAATAAAAAAATAACATCTGAAGTTTGTGTGCATCATTTGCATTTTACAAGTGATGATTATGCCAATTTGGGATACCAAATAAAATGTAATCCTGCTATAAAAAGTGGCAACAATAAAGAGGCTTTATGGAAAGCTTTGCTTGATGACAGATTGGATATTATTGCTACAGACCACGCCCCTCATTTGCTTACTGAGAAAGGGTTTGATGAAAATGGTAACATCATAAACAATTCGGATTATTTTAAAGCTCATGCAGGATTACCATTAGTACAGCATAGTTTACAATTAATGATGCATTATGTACAAAAAGGGTTTTTATCTATTGAAAAAATGGTTGAAAAAATGAGCCATAACGTAGCAATTTGTTTTGACATAAAAGAAAGAGGTTTTTTAAGAGAAGGATACTTTGCCGATATTGTATTAGTTAATCCTAATAAAGAGTATACCATTACAAAAAATAATATCTTGTATAAATGTGGCTGGAGCCCATTGGAAAATTTTACTATGCCTGCAACTATTGAAAAAACTTTTGTAAATGGAAATTTAGTTTATGGAAATAATGAGTTTGATGAGTCTGTAAAAGGTTTGGCATTACAATTTGATAGAAGCTAAATAATTTTTACATGCAAATAGACCATACCACCTTAAAAGATTTAAGTATATTTAATAATGAAGATGAAAATGGTAGCATTTACAAATTGCTAAATTTTGCACAAACTATTGATGGAAGACAGTTTTTAAAAGCTATTTTAAGCAATCCTTTAGATACTATTGATGCAATAAAAGATGTTCAAATTTTACTGCAAGAATTACAAATAGTACAAGATAAATTTCCAAAAAACATTACCAATGGAAGTATTATGGTAATGGAAAAATTTTACGAAACACCAATTGAAGATTTGCCAGAAAAACCAAATTTACTTAATACATTGATGTATAAAGTAATTAATGGAACCGACTATGCCGTAACGTCTTACTCTATATCACATTTTATAGATTTTGTAAAAGGTATGGATTACTTAGTTACACTATTACAAAACACAAAAAGTAAAAGTTTAAAAACTTGGTTAGACAAAATAAGCTTTCTTTTAAAGCATCAAAATGTACAAGAAATAATTGCTATTGAGAAAGAAAAAAATCTTACCAATACTCAAAAACTATATTTTGCCAATTTTTTAAAATACCATTTTAAACACACTTGCATACAATTAATTGAGCAATATGCAAGACTAGATGCTTACTTAGGATTGGCTATAGCATGCAGCCATTACAATTTTAGTTTTCCTAGTTTTAATAATTCAAGTTCTCCCATTTTTAAAGTGCAAGGGCTTTATCATCCTTTATTAAAGCAACCAGTAAGTTATGATGTAGAATTGGAAAAAGACAAAAACTTCCTTTTTCTTACAGGGGCAAATATGGCTGGCAAAAGCACTTTTATAAAATCTGTGGGTATAGCCGTTTTTTTGGCACATGTAGGCATGGGTGTACCAGCAAAAAAATTAGAGCTAAGTTGTTTTGATGGATTGTTGAGCAATATTCAGGTAAACGATGACATTACAAAAGGCGAAAGTTACTTTTACAACGAAGTACAAAGAGTTAAAAAAACGGCAGAAATAATTGGTAATGGTAAAAACTGGTTTATATTAATTGATGAACTTTTTAAAGGTACCAATATTCAAGATGCCATGAAATGCAGCATAACAGTAATTAATGGTTTACATAAAATGCAAAATGCCGTTTTTGTATTATCCACCCATTTATACGAAATTGGTGACGATATTAAAAACAATAACAATATTGTATTTAAATACTTTGAAACCAAAATAGTAAATAAAGAATTGGAATTTGGCTATGTTTTAAAAGATGGAATTAGTAACGATAGGTTAGGCTATTTAATTTTAGAAAAAGAAGGTGTTGTAGATTTATTAAAAAAATTGTAGCTATAATAGTAAAATATTAAATTTTTATGAATTGTTAATAAAAAAATTTGTTATGTGTAATTGTAACACTAATATTGCAACATAAACGATTTAAAAAATGAAAAAATTGTTATTACAACCGAAATCTTTAATACTAGGTTTGGCATTAATGTGTAGCGTAAGTGCTTTTTCTCAGCTTGATCCAAATTCTGGTTCTGGTGGTAGTGGTTCTGACGGAGATCCAGATGCTCCTATTGATGGTGGTGTAAGTTTATTAATTGCTGCTGGTGCTGCTGCTGGTGCAAGAAAAATTTACAAAAACAAGAAGGAAAAAAACACTTCAGAAATTTAGAATTCTTAATTTAAAAATATTTCAAATACCTCATTTTATATGAGGTATTTTTGTTGGCTATATAAATGAACTACAACAAACATATTTTACATTTTTGCTTGCTAACTTTCGTGATTTTATTGTTTGTTTCACTCTTTATTCATTTCAATAAAATACAAACCAGCTACTTTCAAAACATTAGTATTATTAGTGATCTTGCTAAAAAAAACACAAAAGATTCTAACAATATAATTCAATCTACAAAAACAAAGCCCTCAACCATTGAAGGATTAAAAGTTTATAATCCCAACCAAAAACAATTGCTTACCAACTTTAGTGCTGATACTACTAATATTGCTTTAGCTCCATTTTTAGAGAAACTTAAAAAATTGTTTAACACAAAAAAGGGGAAAATTAGAATTGCTTATTTAGGCGACAGTATTGTAGAAGGAGATTTAGTATCGCAAACATTAAGAAAGCTATTA
The DNA here is from genome assembly GCA_049242885.1 of Chitinophagaceae bacterium. Taxonomy (GTDB): domain Bacteria; phylum Bacteroidota; class Bacteroidia; order Chitinophagales; family Chitinophagaceae; genus CAIVPM01. The sequence goes on along the minus strand of JBMLOQ010000144.1, from coordinate 21,656 downwards.
CAAGAAAAATTTGGTGGTAGTGGTGTAGGTTTTATGCCAATAACATCGGTTGTATCAAACTTTAGAATAAGTGCAAACCATAGTTATAGCCCCAATTGGCGTGAGAGCAACTTTAGAAACAAAACAGCTACAACACCTTTATTTTTATCGGGCAAAGTTTTTTTTGCTAATGGATATAATTGGGTAGAAATGTTTGATAAAACAACTTTACAACCCACCAACAAATATTTATATACAGGCTATAAGCCAATTACAGGGCAAATAGTTGTGAATAAAGTTTATCAAAGCATTAATGCTACAAAAACTTTTAATAAAATAAAAATAGACAGCAATACAAATAACAAAATTAGACTGGAAAGCAGTGATGCTTTTTTCCCTTTATATGGCTTAAGCTTTGAAACAGATAATGGCGTTTTTGTTGATAATCTTAGCTTTAGAGGTAGCGGAGGCTTTGAATTCAACAATGTAGATTTAAATTTTTTACAATCAATTAACCATATTGAACCTTACGATTTAATAATTATGCAATATGGTGCTAATGTAATTTCAAGCAGCAATCAAACTAATTTTGACTGGTACCATAAATCTATGATGAGTAGTATAGATAAGCTAAAAAAAGGATTTCCAAACTCAACATTTTTATTAATGGGAGCTGCCGACAGGGCATTTAAATATACAGATGGAATTTATACTGCCAAAGGTTTAGGAAACTTAATAGACATACAACGAAAAATTGCTTTTGATAACAACATTAGCTTTTACAATACTTTCGAAAGTATGGGTGGATTAAATACTATGGTAAATTGGGTTTCAAAAAATCCGCCATTAGCAGCTAAAGATTATACACATGTAAGCTTTAGAGGAGCAGAAATTTTAGGAACTACATTTTTTAATACTATAATGGAGCATTACAATAAAATGCCTTAAATACTTAAGAAGTAAATGCCTCTACTGCTTTTTTTACGCTCCCATGTTTTATTAGCAAATCTTTGGCTTGCTCATAGTTAGTAATTTTAATTTTTTCCATCAACATTTTTACACCCCTATCAACTAGCTTAATATTGGTAAGCTGCATATTTACCATTTTATTATCTTCTACCCTACCCAATTGAATCATAGCTGCGGTGCTTATCATATTCAAAACCAACTTTTGGGCAGTACCACTTTTCATTCTAGTGCTACCTGTTACAAATTCTGGACCTACAACAACTTCTACTGGAAAATCAGCAGCATCACTTACTGGGCTATTAGGATTACATGAAATACTACCTGTAACAATTCCATTTTTTTTACATTCTTTTAATGCACCAATTACATAAGGAGTAGTGCCACTAGCCGCTAAGCCAACCACTACATCTTTATCGTTTACAAAATGTTGTTGCAAATCGTTCCAACCTTGTAAATTACTATCTTCTGCATTTTCAACTGCTTGCGTAATTGCCTTATCACCACCAGCAATTAAACCAATTACCAAGCCATAAGGCACACCATAAGTTGGTGGACATTCGCTTGCATCTAAAATTCCTAATCGCCCACTGGTGCCTGCACCTAAGTAAAACAACCTTCCGCCAGATAACATTTTATCGCTTATTGCAGTTACCAATTTTTCTATTTGAGGGATGGCGGCTTCTACTGCATCGCTTACAGTTTTATCTTCTTTATTAATATTTACTAAAATTTCTTCAACACTCATTTGTTCTAAATGTCTGTAATTTGAAGTTTGTTCAGTAACTTTTATAAATGTGCTCAAAGGTTAAAATTTATGAGGGGTAAAAATAAGGTTAAATGCTCAAATGGTATTGTATTAAGCCTTCCATTGGTTGTTTTAAAACTTTGCCATATTTAAGTTGAGACTGATTGCATAAATTTTGCAGCACATCTTTAAACCCAAAAGCAACGCTTCCAACAAAACTAATTGGATAATGCCAAGCTTCTTTGTACTTAAATAAATGTTGAAAATAAAAATCGTAAAGCCCATCTTCTATAATATTCTCAATCATATAATGCCCTCTATTTTCTGCTAAAAAAATGGCAAAATTTGCCAAATACCTATTGGCAAGTGGTTTTTTATACACATTTTCTAATATTTCATTTGCATGGGTTTCAAATCTTTTTTCAAATGCCATTATCAACTCATCATCAAATATTTTATATAAGTAATGTTGTACAACTTTTTTTCCCAAATATGCACCACTGCCTTCGTCACCTAAAACATATCCCAATCCTGGGCGGTTTGTAAGCATTTTTTTTCCATTATAATAACAACTATTACTACCTGTGCCCAAAATACAAGCAATACCTTTTTGATTTTGCAACAAAGCCCTTGCAGCAGCCAACATATCGGTATTAACTTCAATTTTAGCCTTACTGAAAGTTGCTTTTAAAGATTTTTTTATAATATCTACATTGATGGGATTACTTAATCCAGTTCCATAAAAATAAACTTTATCAATAACTATATTACCTATTTTTTTTACTACTTGGGTGTTAATTAACAAAACAATTTCATCTGGCTTTAAGAAATAAGGGCTAATGCCAATGGTTTTTATTTTTTTCTTTTTTCCATTACTAATAATGCACCATTCGCATTTTGTAGCCCCACTATCGGCAATTAAGATTGACATTTTACTTGATTGATTTAATAAAGACGGTGTAATATAAAGTTATGTTTAATATTATTTTAATCTTTAATTACACTTAATAATAAACAATATTAATAGTTTTGTTTAACATTAATCTATTAGACACCCATTTTAATTAAAATCAGAAAATGCAACGAAGCATTTAATTTATGTATCTAGGCAATAATTGATTTTGTTAAAAAAGTAAATTAATTAAAATGAAACTAAAATTTTACTATCTCTCAGTTTTACTCTTCTTAAGTATCGCAGGTTTTTCTCAAAACTATAGTGCTTATGTTTTTGGATATGTAAAAGATAGTGCAGGCGTTGCTTTAGCAAACAGAACTGTAATTATTTCTGTAGATACTAGCAGTTCTAATACTTGTAGATACACTAAAACTAAAATTACTAATGCCAATGGATTTTATAGCGATACTGTAATTTGTATAGCAGGGGTTGCCAGTAAAATAAGGGTTTCAACACCAAGTTGTAATGCATTTGTAAGTAATCTTTATAACATTCCTTCAAACAAAACAATCGAAGCCAATTTTAAGATATGCACCCAAAATTCACCAAATCCAACTATTAAATGCAGAGCCAATATTGCTGCTCAAGTAAATGGAAAAACAGTGTATTTGAATAGTACTGCTAGCATTCCTGGTACTTTAGATACCATAGTTTCTCGAAGTTGGAGTTTAGGTAATGGAACAATTATCAATAATAATTTGGCAACAACAAATTATGCTTATCCCGCAGCTGGCACTTATAATGTATGTGTGTTAATTTCTACTTTAAAAGGATGTGCTGATACAGCCTGTTTAAATGTAGTAATAAGAGATTCAACCACAATACCTACAAATTGTATTTCAAGTTATACTTATATCGCTAATAAATTAAATGTAAAATTTAATAGTGCAGCTTCTCAAGCAGCATCTACTGATTCAATTATTGAAAGAAATTGGGTTTTTGGAGATGGTTCAACTTTAGGTGGCAATATTGTAAATCCTTCAAAAAATTATCCAAATACAGGATTATACAGTGCTTGTCTTACAATTAAAACTAAGTTGGGCTGCACAAACAGATATTGTATGGTTGTGCCAATTGTAGATTCCATTACAAGTCCATCACCTAGTTGTAAAGCTAATTTTAACTATATACCTACAGCTAATGTTGTAAGTTTTAATAGTATAAACAGTGTTGTTTTACCGGGAGACTCTATTATTTCTAGAACTTGGAATTTTGGCGATAGCACATCACTAGGTGGCAACATTGTAAATCCTACAAAAACTTATGTAAGACCTGGAACTTATAATGTATGCTTAAAAATAACAACCAAATTAGGATGTACTAATACATTATGTGCTACTGTAATTGCTACAAATGTGCCAAGTGCCTGTATTCCTCAGTTTTCAACTGAAAGAATTGCTGGAACAAAAAACATTAGATTTAATAGCAACATGAGTTGGGTGGCTGCTAATGATAGTATAATTGAAAGAAGATGGAGTTTTGGAGATGCTACAACCCTTGTAGGAAATACAATAAACCCACTAAAAAATTATCCTTTTAATGGTATGTACAATGCTTGTTTAAAAATAAAAACAGCAAAAGGTTGTATAAATGAATATTGCAGAAATGTAATTGTGGCAGACAGCTTGTTTGTTCCAAATCCAAGTGTAAGCAACAGGGTAAAAATTGTAAATCTTTTTCCACTACCAGCACGTACAAATTTGGCAGTAAATATTTGGAGCAATACAAATAATGTAAGATGTGAAATAAATATTTTTGATATTTATGGGGCAAGAAAATCGACTAGCATTGTAAACCTTCAGCAGGGCAACAATATTCAAAATATTTCAGTTGTGAATTTACCAATGGGTCCATATTTTATAAAATTAAATACCCCAATAGGTAACGATAGTAAGCCATTTTTTAAATTTTAGGTTCTCATTGTTTGTCATATATGGTTGCAAGCCTAGCAATAAAATGCTGGGCTTCTTTATTTTTTTAAAATTATATATGTACATACATACATTTCACTTATATTTGTGTTCTTAAAATTTAAAAACATGAAAAAATTAAAAATAGCAGTCATTGCTAGCATTGCATTAGTAAGCATTTATGCATTTACTCCAAAAAGTACAAAATTTATAGAACCCAACTATAAAGCAAATTTGGAAAACAGTAAAGTAGAGTTTTCGGGAAGTAAGAAAAATGGTTATCACCCTGGAGTTTTAAATTTAAAAAGTGGAGGATTAGCTATTGAAGCTGGAAAAATTACAGGTGGAAATTTTGTAATTGATATGGCAAGTGTAAAAGTTACAGATGGTGCAGGAGAAAAATTAGCTGGACATTTAAAAGCACCAGATTTTTTTGATGTAGCAAAATTTGGAGAAGCAACTTACAACATTACTAGTGTAAACTATACTAGTGAAAATACAGCTACAATAAAAGGAGATTTAACAGTAAAGGGTATAACAGTAAATGTAAACCTTGATGCGTTTATTAGAAGTGTTGATGAAACTAAAGGCACTTTTTTTGCTGAAGCATTCTTAAACTTAGATAGAACTTTGTTTGGAATAAACTATGGTGCAGGTAATATAAGTAAAGACGTACAAGTTAGTATTCATTTATTTGCTAGCAAATAATTAAATATATCCCCGTTTGTTATAATCAATATTCTAATGTGGGTTTAGGAGGCTGCCAATTTGGTAGCCTTTTTTATTGCTTCAAAAAGAAAGCCCATCATAGTTTTCTTACTTATTTACAAATGGCATAAAAAATATCGCTAAATCAATAAATACTGAAAACTCAAACAAAACTCATTTTAAAAAAACTATTTAAATACTTGTTTAAAACTTGTTTACCGTCAAGTTTATGTTAGAAAAGAATTAAATATGGAAGTGATAGGTTAACGTAAGTTTCGAAAAAAACTAAGATTCTGAAGCCAATAACTAAATTAAGAAAACCAATAGTAAATTCTAAATACTTAGGATGCTAATGCTTGTTTTACTACAATCACGATTTAAATAATCTACACAGGAAAAGTTTTTTTGCCATATTGATATTTTCTAAATCTCTTTAAAAGTATAGATAGGCCATTAAACCAAAAAAGCACAAACACATAGCTAATGCTAGGTTTGTGCTTTAATTTACACCAGAAAACGAAGTTTATAATTAGTTTATTTTGTTATCATTACTTTTTTAGGGATATACTTAACGCCATCACCTTCTAGCAATAAATAATATGTAGATAAATTGGCAGCACTAATGCTGGTTACTACATTTATAGTATTACTTCCTTTTTTAGCATTGATAAATTTAGTTTCAACAACACTTCCTTTTGCAATATCAATAATTTTTAACACCAATGCACCATCTTCCTCAGCCATAAAATTGATATTGAACTTACCATTATTTGGATTTGGATAAACGCTGATTTCTTTGCTTACAATTGCTTGGTTGTAAGAAACATCCTCTTGAGTAAATCTTACTTTATTTAAAGTACCTCCAATTGCAGAATTTACTCCTCTATTATTTTCCCAAGTAAATATTACTGCTGTTATATCATCTACTTTTAGTTTACTAGAAGATGCAGAGCTTAAAAATTTATCTAACCCAACTGCATATTCTTTACTAACATCAGTAATACTTAATTTATATGAATACTGATCGGCCCACTTAGTAATTCCACGTTTAAGAATTGTGATTTTTAGGGTAGTAGTACCTTTAGCACTTGCATTAAACTTAATGCCTTTATAAGCTGTTAAATCTTTAGATAAGCCACTTGCTTTTATTAGCTTATAAGCACTGATATTTTGCTTAGTTGTTGCATCAATATCAACATTTCTCAATAAAGGATACTCATTGCTGGCAAAGCTTATGTTAGTTTCATTACTTACAGTAAACTTGTTTAATGTAGTTACTGCTTTATCATAATCAGCAGTCCAAGAGCCATCACTTACATAAACTAAATCAACCAATTTACCACCAACATATACATATATATTGTGTTCATATAAATCACTTACAGGTATAGAAATTTTTGATGTGCCAAATGAAGTAATATTATAGTTCTGAGACTTACGAATTGTTGTAGCCTGTTCATTTTTCTTTTCTACAAATTGCAATTGCATATTATTTGCAGCTGTTGGATTATAAATGCTCAATTCTATATTAGCTACATTTCTTATACCTTTACTTACATAGGTAATTGGCAAATCACTTACATTGTTTGCTAAAGGAACTATGGTTTTGATGCTATCCATTTTAGCTAACACATCATTTGCCATTCCAATAGTTGTATTATAACTAGCACCCCATAACTGGAAGTTGTACATGGTATCTTCTTTTGCATAGTTATCAGTCATCCAATTACTTTGCAAGCCAAATGTAGAACGGGTTTTATTAATACTTAAACTGAAGTTAATTACATATTCTACTTCTCCACTGTAGTGTTTAAGCTTGCTAAAAATTAAATCAAATCCTCTAACATTTACCTTTTTCACTTCAAGCAACTCAGCTTCTTTTAATCTATCGCAAATTACTTTAGTATGGCTATACACTTCCCCTAATGTTTTAGTAGCCAAAGCCACAGCTCTAGTGGTTGTATTTTGAAGATAATCTACAGAGAAGATATCAATTGCATTAGTAAAGTTTACTAAATCAACAGGTGAACTTATAAATGTTTTATTGGTGTTGCTTGTTGACGGTGGCAATAAACTAGATAATTGCAAATTGCCTGCCCCACCATTAATGATTATACCATTATTTCGTACAAAAGGAGTAGCTGAACTGTAATTAAATGTTGAAGGAATATTGTTAACAGCATTTCCATACAAGCGTTGGGCAATTACATCTCCCAAAGGTTTATTCTCCACACCTCCACCATTTCCACCTGTTACATTACCTGTGCAAGTTGTATCAATTTTTACATTTGCAGCAGCAGATTGTTGACTCCAGCAACCACTTCCATCTTGTGCTGTTAAAGTATATCTTCCAGGTTGTGTAGGATATAAGCAAGAAGCAGTGCCCAAAGGTGAAGGAATTAAAACACCATCTTTATACCATTGGTAATTACTGTATCCCCAAGTTGCTGGACAAAGTTTTTCGTTCACTTTTGTACAAATAACCACTGTATCTCCTGCAGGTGCAATACTTGGTGTTGCAGCATAATTAATAGTAACACTTATTGCATTTGAAATTGAATTACAAGCTCCGCCACCTGCAACAATAACCATTGTATAAGTACCAGATACTGTAGGTACAAAGGTTTGAGAATTTGCACCAACTATGGCTACACCATCTTTATACCATTGATAAGTTGCACTTGTGCTACTACTTAAAGTAAGGCCTGTACCTAAACATGCTGTAGTTGCTCCACTTGCAGTAATAACTGGATTAGAAGCAGCTGACACTACTGTTACCAAGTAAGTTGATATAGCAGTACATCCAAATGAATTGGTAACTGTATATGTAATGGTTGCATTGCCTGCACTTACACCAGTAACTAAACCACTGCCATTAATGGTTGCTATACTATTGTTACTAGTACTCCATACTCCACCATTTGTTGCATTACTTAATGATGCTGTGTTACCCACACAAATAGTATTTGTTCCTGTTATTGCAGCTATTACTGGCATTGGATTTACTGTAACTCTAACTTCTTGGTATGGTTTACAAGTACCTACAGAGTCATTACTAGCAATTGCATAAATATAATAAGTAATTGGGGCATTTGTATTATTAACAAAGTCATTACTATTCCATGTGTATGTAGCTGTGAAATTAGGAGAGCTGCCTGTAGGCGTTGCAGTTGCAATTACAGTGCCTGCATAAATATTGTTTAACTCTGTGATAGTTGGTGTTGCACCAGCAATTTGATTGCTTGCAAACTTCACAAATTTAATACTGTTAACATCATTACTATTAGTAGAAACAGTTATGTTGCTGCCTGTACTACCCATACACAAGGTTTGATTAGCACTTGCATTAGTTATTGTTGGACAATTATATATTCCAAAATTGGCATTGGTAATATTAGTTGAATTTACAGTTACTGGCAATATTCCATTTATTGAAGCATCACTACCCAAGCCAGCACCCAAATTTTCTCCAGTATTAACATAACCACTTGGCAAACTTGCAGTTGGTGCAGTATTGCCTTGTGTACCTTGTGTTGTGCTTAAAATAATGGTGTAATTTCCTTCACCAACATTATTAAATGAATAAGCACCGTTATTATTAACACTAATACTTTGAACAACTTTTCCTGCTGTATCAACAAGATTTACAAACAAAGAATTGTTTGCATTAGTTCCAATTCCATTTACTAAATTATCTGCTAATCCATTTGCATCGTTAAATACATTTCCACTTAATGTAACTGGGGTATTTAATGATACACTTAACATCCACTCATCACCTGCATTAATGTTTACATGACTCCAAGCAGTACCATTACCATCACCTTTTACAAAAACTTTAAAAGTTAGTGAGGTTATGTTTGTGCCAGCTATTTTTACACTACCACAAGCAGCACCACTACCACAAGTAAAATTTGGAGCAGGAGAACTATTTGTTATATTATTACTATTAACTTGAAGGTTTGATGTGCCAGAAAGTTTACTAGCAATAACGTTAGTATTTTGAAGCTCTAATTCTGTTGAGTACCCTTGTGTATTACCTCCACCAAAAATGGTATTACCCCCCAAACCAACTAAATGTAAAACTGGGTTAGTTACTGGTTGATTAAAAGTAACTGTTAAATCGCCATAGTAAAATCGACCTTGCAAATTGGCATTCGCTGTAAATAAAGGGTGTACACTATTGTACATATAAAATCCTTGATTAACAGCAACATCAATGGCTGTATTAGCAGGTCCATTTGGGTTTGAAGTGTAACTTACACTACTAGGACTATTAATTGCATTTAATAAAGTAAAATTAGGAACCGAGGGAGAAGAAACTCCATAGCTATTTACTGTTCCTCCAAAATTCATAGCATTTGAAGTGCTAATGATAGATTGTGGAATACTGGTATATTGTTGGTTAGTTAAACTTATTGTTGCAATAATTGCTGGACTATGATTATTAAAGGTAGTCCCTGAACTATTATTTAAAAATGTTGCACTTTGGTTAGCAATTGTTAATCCATTAGTTGTAGATCCACTACCAGCAGCAAACTCTAATTGCGTTTGAGCTTTACTGTTGAAAGATAAAATAAAGGCAAAAAACAATAATCCCACAAATAATTTGCTACCTACCATTTTGTGTTGTTTTATATTTTTTTGTATGATCATGCGTTTTGCCATCTTCAATTTTATATTGAAACTTAAAAAAGCTGCTTAGGCTTTAAACCCAAGCAGCTTTAAAAGATTATCCATTAACTTTTGGATTTACAGTTATTACATAAGTAACACTTGAAGTACATCCACTACCATTAGTGAAGGTGTAGGTTATAGTTGCAGTGCCAGTCATTACTGCAGTTACTGCACCAGTTGTTGGATTAATGGTTGCTACAGCTGTGTTGCTGCTAGTCCATGTTCCACCTGGTGTGCTGTTTATTAATGTTGCTACATCTCCAACAGCATATAAACTTGTTCCTGTAATGGCTGTTAATACTGGAAGTGCATTTACTGTTACTGTTGCCGTTACAGTAGTTACACAACCATTTGCGTTTGTAACAGTATAACTAATTGTTGCTGTACCAGCAGCTACACCTGTTACAACACCACTTGCATTTACTGTTGCAATACCTGTGTTAGATGAGCTCCATGTTCCACCATTAGTTAAATTACTTAATGCAGTTGTACTTCCTACACAAACATTAGTTGTTCCTGTAATGGCTGCTACAGTTGGTAAAGCATTTATAGTGATAGAGCTTGTTACTACTGTTGTACATCCATTACCATTAGTTACGGTGTAACTTATAGTTGCAGTTCCTGCTGCTACGCCTGTTACCACACCACTTGCATTTACAGATGCAACACTTGAATTAGATGAACTCCAAGTTCCACCACTTGTAGCATTTGCTAAAGTTACTGTTGAAGCAGCACACAATCCACCAGCAGGAGTTCCTGTTATTGCATTAACTACTGGTAATGCATTTACAGTTACTGTAGTGCTTACTGAATCGCTACAACCACTTCCATTAGTTA
>JBMLOQ010000144.1:0-10776 GCA_049242885.1 Chitinophagaceae bacterium | reverse complement strand
GTTACTGTAGTGCTTACTGAATCGCTACAACCACTTCCATTAGTTACAATGTATCTGATTGTTGCAGTGCCTGCTGATACACCTGTTACTAAGCCACTTGCATTTATTGTAGCTACTCCTGGTGTTCTTGATACCCAAGTGCCACTTGCTGTTGCATTACTTAATTGTGTTGTTCTTGTTGCACAAACAGTTGTTGTTCCTGTTGTTGCTGCTATCACTGGTAAAGCATTTACTGTAACCCTAATTTCTTGAACTGGGCGACAAGTTGTACCAGCATCAGGGTTTATAATTGCATAAACATAGTATGTAATTGCAGAAGTAGTTGCATTAGGGAAGTCAGCACTACTCCAAGCGTATGTAGCTGTACCAGTAACTGGTGTTACTGTTGAAATTGGAGTACCTGCATAAATATTTGCAAGTTCAGTAGCTGTAGGATTAGTTCCTGCTATTTGATCTGATGTAAATCTTACAAATCGAATACCATTTGAAGCCGACATACTTGTACTTACTGTAATATTAGATCCCAATTGACCTATACAAATTGCTTGTGAAGCACTAGGATTTGTAATAGTAGCACAACTGTATACTCCAAAATTAGCATTGCTCACATTATTTCCTGAAACCGTTACAGGTAAAATACCATTAATTGTTCCATCACTTCCTGTACCAGAACCAACATTTTCACCAGTATTTACAATTCCAATTGGTAAAGCTATTGCTGGAGCTGCACTTCCTTGTGTACCAGCATTTGTAGAAAGTTGTACTGTGTAGTTTCCATCACCAATACCTACAAAACTATAAGTACCATCAACGGCAACAGTTGTTGTTGCTACAACTATATTATTAGCATCTACTAAATTTACTCTTAAAGCACCTGATAAATTTGTACCTGTTCCGTTTACTATATTATCTGTTAATCCATTTACATCATTAAATACGTTACCGCTTATTGTAACTGGTTTATTCATGGATACACTAACCGTAAAATTATCACCTGCATTTACGTTACTATTACTCCAAGCAGTTCCTCTTCCATCACCTTTTACAAAAACTTTAAATGTTACCGAAGTGATATTTGTTCCATTAACTCTAACACTTCCACAAGCTGCACCACTTCCACAAGCAAAACTTAATGTAGATGCATTGTTTGAAATTACACCAGCTCCACTTACAGCAAACTCGCTTGTGCCAGACAAACGAGTAATTGTAGTAGCCGAACCTTGTAATTCCATTTCAGTGGAAAAGCCTTGTATATTGGTACCTCCAAAATTTATGTTACCCCCTAAACCAGAAATATGCAACACTGGGTTGCTTACTGGACGATTGAATGTAAAAGTTAAATCACCATAATAAAATCGCCCTGAGAGGGACGAACTATTTGCAAAGAGCGGATGCACACTGCTATAAAAGTAAAAAGCATTGTTTGCTACAACATCAATTCCAGTTCCTGCAGTTCCTGTAGGACTAGAAGTAAAGTTTCCATTGGCAGGTGAGCCAATAGAATTAATAGCATTAAACACAGGCATACTAATAGCTGTATTTGCAAAACTATTAGCAGTAGCTCCATACAACAAACCAGTTCCTGTTCCTATAATTGTAGTAGGAATTGCAGTAAATTGTTGATTACTTAAAGCCGCTGTTACTGTAATGGTTGGTGTAAAAGCAGCAAAAGTGGTTCCAGTGGTATTTTCAAGCTTAGTTGCTGTTTGATTAGCAGTTGTAGCCCCACTTGAAACACTACCCATACTTCCACTACTTAATTCAAGTTGGGTTTGAGCTTTTAGACTGAATGTAGTAATTATTAAAGCAAAAATTACTAAAATGCTTTTTTTGATTCTTACTAAGTAAGCAGTAGAATTACGCGTTTGCATAAGGTGATTATTCTTATTTTGATGAGTGTACATGATAATAAACTTTGAACATTAAAAAAATGATAGATTTCCTAAATCTTCATTTAGAGAATGACACCTATGGATAACGAAAAAAGAGAAATTTTATTTTGCGACTCAAAAAAAAAGACATATAAATGCCACGAATGAGTAATAAACAATCAGTTTAAATGATAGAAAATTATTGTTAAACTGGTAAGAAGTATTTGATTAACTTATAAAACTTTTTTATATATAGTTTAATACAAAAACCAGCCGAAGTATTTACTATTTTATTGAAAATATAGCATTATAGTCTTCCTGCCGTGTAATAATTCTATAAAATTGATATTTGTAGGAATCTAAAAAAAGTCAAGCCATAAAGTTTTAGTTTGAATAAAATTTTGGAATGCTATTTTGCAGTAAAGTAACCTTTGATTATAGTAGTGGTAATTTTACAGTATAGCATAAATATGCTAGGCAAAAAATCTCTATAACATTTTCAAAAAATTGCATTTTCGGATAGCAAAAAAAATATTAAACTTTTTTAATATTTATAAACAATTTCATTTATGTAATGTATTAAACGAAATTCATGTAATTGAATTGTTTATTAAGAATTGTTGCATCGTTAGCTCCTAACCATTTATTTAAAACAGTTGCATACACATCTTTAAAATCTACTTCATGCTTTAAATCGCCATCTTGTAAATTGCTAAGATTTGGCATAGCATTTAATAATCCTTTTTGTTTTAAACCACCACCCAAAAACATCATATTATTGGCAGTGCCATGATCGGTTCCTCCACTAGCATTTTGTGCCACTCTTCTTCCAAACTCGCTAAAGGTCATTAGCAACACATCATCAAAACGGTTATTATCTTTTAAATCTTTAACAAAAGAAGCTAAAGCATCATTTATTTCTTTAAACAAACGCTGTTGTTGCCCTAGTTGATTAACATGAGTATCAAAACTACCTACACTTACGTAATAAACAGTTGTATTAATATCACTAAAAATTAGCGATGCAATAGTTTTTAAACTTGTTCCTAATTGGCTTTTAGGATATACTGTTTTTGTTGGGTGCAAATTACTTTGCTTATAAATGTAGGAAGCACTGCTTAATGTACTTGCCATTGTTTTATACAAATAATCTACTGGTGCCTCTTCGTGATTTTCGTGTGCACTATTCAACTCTTTAAAATAATTGAGCTGACTACTTTTAAATAATTTTTGTGGGTCTTTAAAAGCTAAACCTTTTTCTTCTTTCCCTTTTAATGCCAAACTTAACACATCGTCAATTTCTAAAGCTTGTGTAGGCTTATCACAACCACTACATTGTGCATCTAAATATCTACCCAACCAACCAGTATTAATGTACTCTTTACTTTCACTTGCACTATGCCAAATATCCATACTTCTAAAATGGCTTCTATCTGGGTTAGGATATCCAACACTATTTAAGATAGCAGCACCACCGCTATGGTATAAATCGGCAATGGTTTTTAACTCTGGATGAATGCTTACTTCATCGGTTAAACTTATTGCTTTTGATTTTTCAATACCCAATTGTTTTCGTTGCTTATAATAAATATCATTGGTTACAGGAATTATTGTATTTAAGCCATCATTACCTCCACTTAGCTGTAAAACAACTAACACTTTATTCCCTGGTGGAACAAAAGCTTTGCCAGCACCACCTTCAAATGCTTTTAAAAACTTAGGCATCATTAAGCTTGCTGAAGCTAAAGCCGAAGTTTGCAGGAATGATTTACGTGATAATGACATAACTTAATTTTTTTGTATAATTTAAATATTAACCTTTTTAAACCCGTTATTAATAGCAGTTTTAATATCAACACATTTGATATTCTGGCGAACTCATTAAGGCAATTGTTACTGTTTTTATATATGAAGCCCTACTCGAATTATCAGCTTCTTTTTCAATAACTTCATTCTTAATTTTATTGCCAACTTTAGGCACAATTGCAGTTTTTAAAGCTTCTAACAAAAGGGGCCTTTGAACATTATCAAATTGGGCAATATAACTTTTCCAGTCGATGGAAGCTGAAATATTAAAACCCGAGAATCTATTTTTGGCCAACTTCAATTTCTTTTTTTCCATCATTCCCATTTCAATATCATCATCAGCTTTAGTGCTTATACTAATTTCTTCGTTTTCTTTTATAATTCTTGGCAATTGCAAACGAAACATTAATGTGCTGCTATCTATCCAATTTGTACCTCCAGGCCAACCTGCTACATTTGGTGGATAAAACAATACCTGACCTAAGGCATTTTGTATCACTAACTGCCTTTGTGGTTCATCCATTTTAATATTCAAAGTTTTTCTTAATCCTACGATTAACTCAACAGGAGATTTTATTTTACACCCAACGTTTTTATCATTATAAAACCAATCACTTGTATAAATATCTTTTAGCAATGCCCCAATATTGTAATTGTTTTTGTAAAATCTATTTGCCAGCCATTGAATATTTTTGTCATCCAACTGATCGTTAACAAAGAATTTATACATTTTTTGAGTTAAATAAATTGCTGTTTGTTTTTGCTGTAAAATAATATTTAAAACATCTTCTCCTGTAAAATTTCCAGTTTGTCCCAAAAAGGTTTTTTCTCCATCATCGTGAAATTGTTTTCTCAAAGTAAATTCTCCTTTAAAATTGTAACCCCAACCTGTAAAGGCTCTTGCAGCTTCTTTAACATCTTTTTCTGTATAATTTCCTCTTCCCATTGTAAAAAGCTCTAACACTTCACGTGCAAAATTTTCATTGGGCTTTTGTTTTCTATTTTGTTGATTATTTAAAAAACTAAGCATACTTGCATTTTTACTAACTGCAAATAGCAAATCCTTAAAATTTCCCAAAGCATTAAATCTAATTTCTTGTAAAAGTTGCTGTTGATAAATGATATTTACGTCTCTACAAGCAAAATGTCCATGCCAAAAAAAACTCATTTTCTCTCTTAAAACTGCTTTGCTTTGAGCCATTTCATCCAACCATTTATAATTTAGGGTTTTTAAATCTTCCCTCGACTGTTCTCTTATTTTTACTCTATCTGCTTGCTCTAAATCATTTTTTTTGAGTGTTCCCATGTTTGTGTCTTCACCAACACCCATTATCAAATTTTTTATGCTAATATCAGCCACATCAAAAGCTTCAAACTTTTGATTACTATTGTTTACCAACTCTTCAAATAATTTTTTAGTTTTAATCTTACTTAAACTTGATATTTCAAAACCCGTAATGCCAAAACCAGCTCTATTTAATAAATGTTGATTTTTAACTTGTAATGATAATGCCATAAAACAGATTTAATTTTTGGACAATGTAAACTAAAAATAGTTTAAACCCTTAAATATTATCTTTTCAATTTTTGACTTTTTACAAATTCCTGAAAAGCCAATAAACTAAAACTACTTAAATTCTGCTCTTTAGTTAGTGTAGATTTTTGAGCAGCTAATACCCCATATCTGCAATCATCAAAACCCTCAATTGCATGTGCATCAGGGTTTATGCTTATTAAAACATTTTTACTTAGTGCATAGTCAATAAATTTCCAATCAATATCTAACCTTCTTGGATGTGCATTTAACTCTATTGCTACATTATTTGCAGCACAAGCTTCTATTATTTTTTTATGATTTATTGGGTATCCATTTCTTCCCAAAAGCAACCTACCTGTGCAATGCCCAAGTATTGAGGTGTAGGGATTTTCTATGGCTTTTATCAAGCGTTGCATTGCTTTATCTTCAACCATATTTAAATTGCTATGTATTGAGGCAATTACTACATCAAATAAATTTAAAATATCATTTTCATAGTCCAAGCTTCCATCTCCTAAAATATCACTTTCAATGCTTTTAAAAATTTTAAAACTACCCAGCTGCTTGTTAAGAAAATCAATTTCATCATGTTGCGAAATTACTTTTTCAACACTCAATCCTTGTGCATAAAATGCCGTTTTACTATGGTCGCTAATTACTAAATACTCAAATCCTTTTTCTTTAGCAGCAGTTGCCATTTGCTTTAGTGTATGGGAGCCATCACTCCATGTGCTATGGCTGTGAATGATGCCTTTTACATCTAAAAACTCTATAGATTTTGGAATTGTTTTACTTTTTGAAAGACCTATAAATATTGGATTTGCACGTTGATAAGGTTTAATAAATTGTAAATTATACTTTGCAAACAAATCAGCTTCGCTTATAAAATTTTCAGAAATATTAAACTGAGTTGCTTCAATAAAATTTTCTAGAAATTCATTTGTACAACTTTTAATAAAATGTGTGGTTACGAAGTTTTCTTTTGTTGCTATATAAAACTGCAGCAATATATTTTCATTGCCAATAAAGCAAATGTCACCCTCACTTTCTTCATTAACTGTATAGCCATTTGGCAGTAGCAATTTTTTTAAATTTGTTGCCAAAATGGTTGTTGTAAACTCAATTTTATTTAAAACATCTTCTTGTCTTAAAAATGCACCAGTAAGCTCAGTTTTTTCACTTGAAAATCCATTTTGCAATCCAATACAAAATGCTTG
Source organism: Chitinophagaceae bacterium (assembly GCA_049242885.1). Taxonomy (GTDB): domain Bacteria; phylum Bacteroidota; class Bacteroidia; order Chitinophagales; family Chitinophagaceae; genus CAIVPM01. The sequence continues at coordinate 4,345 of JBMLOQ010000144.1, read as the reverse complement.
AGCATACTGTTCTACTTGGGCAAATAAATAATTTCCTAAAGTGCCAAGATAAAATTCAATGCTTTCTCTAATACTTGCCTGTGATTTTTCGCCAAAACCTTTGTATAAAGTAAGTCTATTTTCATTACAAGCATAAAGCAATTCGGCAATATTTTCAATTTGCATTTCTTTCCAAACTATAGCAATTTTTTTTGGACCTAAACCTTTAATATTTTGTAACATTTCTAAAATACCTGCTGGTGTTTTGGCTAAATATTCTTGCAGCACCTGCAAATTTTGAGTTTGTAGCTGCTCAACAACCTTTTCTCCAACACTTTTACCAATACCTCTTATAGTAAATATTTTTTCAATTGGCAATTCGCTAATTTCACTAGGTAAACTTTCAATTGCAAATGCAGCACTAGCATAGGTTTTAGACTTAAAACTATCGGCATCGTGTATATCAATTAACTTAGAAAGTAAAGAAAAATTATCGGCAATCTGGGCATTTGTCATGTGGTAAAAATAATATCAAAATATTCAAAAACAAGATGAAATGCTAAAAAGGAATTGTGGGTAAAATGCTTTAAAAAAACATAGATACAAGTTGTAATACAATTATTTTTGCCAAATGATACCTAGTTTTTTACAAGATTTATTTAAAAATCAACAATACAACCCTAATAACTTTTTTTTAATTGCTGGCCCTTGTGTGGTAGAAAGTGAAGAAATTGTTATGGAAATTGCCGATAGCGTAAGTAAATCATGCAAAAATTTGGGCATTCCTTATGTATTTAAAGCTTCGTACAGAAAAGCAAATAGAACAAGTGCCACTTCTTTCACTGGTTTAGGAGATGATATTGGTTTAGATTTAATCAAAAAAGTAGGTACAACATATAATTTACCAACAACTAGTGACGTTCACGCCCATGAAGAATGTGCTATTGCTGCTGAGTTTATAGACATTTTACAAATTCCTGCATTTTTATGCAGACAAACCGATTTATTAGTTGCTGCTGCCGAAACTGGCAAAATAGTAAATGTAAAAAAAGGACAGTTTTTAAGTGGCCCATCTATGCAATTTGCAGTTGATAAAATTAAAAAAGCTGGTAACAATAATATCATGCTAACCGAAAGAGGAACAACTTTTGGCTATCAAGATTTAGTAGTAGATTACAGAAATATTCCATGGATGCAGGCTCATAATGTGCCAGTAATTATGGATGTTACCCACAGTTTACAGCAACCAAACCAAACAAGTGGCATTACAGGCGGTAATCCACAATTAATTGGTACAATTGCAAAGGCTGCTATTGCAGTTGGGGCAAATGGATTGTTTATAGAAACACATCCAAACCCTAGCCAAGCAAAAAGTGATGGAGCCAATATGCTGCCACTGCAACTTTTAGAACCATTACTAGAGCAATTGGTAAAAATTAGAGCTTCAGTTTTATAAATTATCCAATAATACTCGATTATACTGTAATAAATAGGCTAAAATAGCTACTACCAATAGCTGTAGCCCTTACTTTTGCACCCTCAAAAAAATATTCAATTAAACACTAAATAATGAAGCTGGATAAGAATACCATAATTGGTACAGTACTGTTGGTAATTTTATTTGTAACCATGTTCTGGTACAATAACAAACAGCAAAATGCATATGCCGAATATCAACAAAAAATAAAAGATAGCACTACAAAAGCAGAAGCTGCAAAAGCTAAAATAAATGCAAATAACCCTGCTGCCATTGCACAAAAAAAACAAGATAGCCTTAACAATGCTGCAAAAGCTGGTACTTTAACAAACGCTATAAATGCTAAGGAAGAACTTACAATTGTAGAAAATAGTTTAGCAAAATATTACTTTAGCAATAACGGTGGTGTAATAAAATTTGTAGAACTTAAAAAGTACAAAAGCTTTGATAGCAGCCTTGTAAAACTAGGAACTGCAAACGATAAATTGGGCTATAAAATTAATACTAGCAATAATAATGCAGTTGCTACAAATGAATTAAGTTTTACAAAAGTTACTGTTGAAAAACTACCAAATGGCGACCAAAAAATAATTTATGCTTTAAAAGATAGTACTGGCAACCCAATAACGCACGAGTATAGTGTAAAGGCAAACAGTTATATGGTTGACTGGAATATAAATGTTCAAAATCCTGCAAAATATTTTACAAATAATCAACTTAACTTTTTTTGGAACAGCAGCACTACACAACACGAAAAAAGTGCTAAGTACGAAAAACAACAAGTGAGCAATATTTGCTTTTTAGAAAACAAAGAATTTGATTATATAAGTAGCAATCTAAATCATAAGTTTGAAAAACCAATGGGTTGGATGAGTGTTGTTCAACAGTTTTTTAATACAACTTTAGTTGCAAAAAACGAGTTTAAAACTGGTGAAATTAATTGGAATAGAACTGCTGAAGACAGCAACAAAGTTTTAGCAAATGTTGATGCAGTTTTTAGCACTACTTTACCAACTGCTAGCTCTGTAAGTTTTCCTATGCAAATGTATTTTGGGCCAAACGACTTTAATATTTTAAAGCAACAAGAGCCTGCAGATATGGAACGCATCATAAACTTTGGTAGAGATATGTATGCCTTTGTACGCCCAATAAATAAATACGTTATCATGCCAGTGTTTAATTTTTTATCAAGCATGATAAGCAATTATGGCTGGGTAATTCTATTGCTTACAGTTTTAATTCGTTTAATCACTGCACCATTAATGTATGGAAGTTACGTAAGTGGTGCTAAAATGAAAGTGCTTCGTCCAGAGCTAGATGCTATAAAAAAGAAACTTGGTGCCGATCAACAAGGCTTTGCTATGGAACAAATGAAATTGTTTAGAGAAGCTGGTGTAAACCCTTTAGGTGGCTGCATTCCAGCATTACTACAAATTCCAATTTTCTTTGCTTTATATAGCTTTTTTAATAGTGCAATTGCATTGAGAGGTGAGCAATTTTTATGGAGTAAAGACTTAAGTAGCCACGACGAAATTTTAACTTGGGGCTTTAACATCCCTGGTTTGGGTAGCCATTTAAGTTTATTTACAATTACTGCCGTATTAACCAGTTTTTTAATTAGCATTTACAACATGGCAAGTACCCCTACGCAAGACAATCCTGCGTTAAAATACATGCCTTACATTTTCCCTTTCATTTTATTTTTTGTATTTAACAATTTACCTTCTGCCCTTACTTGGTATTATACAGTAAGTAATGCTATTACATTGTTATTGCAGTTTGTAATTCAAAAATATATCATCAACCACGATAAAATTTTGGCTCAAATAGAAGAGAAAAGAAAGAACCCTAAAAAGAAAGAAAAGAGCAAATGGCAAGAAAGGCTAGAGCAAATGCAAGAGAGCCAAAAGAAGATTCAAGAAATGAAAAATAAAGCAAAGAAGTAGAGGGTATTGAGTAGATAGTAGATAGTAGTTAGTAGTTAGAGACTTAGACAATCTACAATTATCATTCAACAAATCATTAATAAAAAAATCATTAATAAAAAATGTTTCGTTCACATACTTGCGGAGAATTAAGAATAGAAAATATAGGCAACACAGTAACTTTAGCTGGTTGGGTACAAACCATTAGAAAATTTGGTAGTATTACGTTTGTAGATTTAAGAGATAGATACGGAATTACTCAATTATTATTTGGAGAAGAATTACAAACCCAACTAGATTCTAATCCTTTAGGCCGAGAGTTTGTATTACAAGTTGTAGGAAAAATTACTGAACGAAGCAATAAAAATAAAAACATCCCAACTGGTGAAATAGAAATTACCGTTGAAAGCTTTACTATTTTAAACAAATCGGAAGTTCCACCTTTTACAATTCAAGATGATACAGATGGTGGCGATGATTTAAGGATGAAATATCGCTACTTAGATTTAAGAAGAAATGCAGTAAAAAAGAATTTAGAACTAAGATATTCCGTAAACCGAAGTGCCAGAAATTATTTACACGAAAATAATTTCATGGATATTGAAACACCTTTTTTAATTAAAAGCACACCAGAAGGTGCAAGGGATTTTGTTGTACCTAGCAGAATGAATGCAGGACAATTTTATGCTTTACCTCAAAGCCCACAAACTTTTAAGCAATTGCTTATGGTAAGTGGTTATGACAGATATTATCAAATTGTAAAATGCTTTAGAGACGAAGATTTACGAGCAGATAGACAACCAGAATTTACTCAAATAGATTGTGAAATGTGTTTTGTAGAACAAGAAGACATTTTACAAATGTTTGAAGGCTTAGTAAAACGAATTTTTAATGACGTTAAAGGAATTGATTATACAGAAATAGTTGAAAGAACTACTTGGCAAGAAGCTATGTGGACTTATGG
>JBMLOQ010000143.1:0-10588 GCA_049242885.1 Chitinophagaceae bacterium | reverse complement strand
ACTATAACAAAAAACCCTGCATTTGCAGGGTTTTTTGTTATTTAAAAGCGTAGCTTTTTTATAATTAGCTTTGTTTTTTGTGTTTAAAAAAAAGAATGTACGCCCTAGTACATTTAAATAAGTGTTAAGAAGAAAATAATACCCAATAGTTTACAAAAATTTGAAGTAAGAAGCTGGGCTTTTTAGCTGTATTTTGCTTTTAACTATAATGTTGGAGTGTATTTTAAACTCAAATATGTGAAAACAAAACAGATTCTTAGCCAATACGCATGGAGATAATAAGAACTTTATTGGTGTTCTTTTTTAAAAGTATGGTGATGTTTTTATTATCAATTCGCCCTTGTAATTTACCAGCTATGTACATAGTTTGACCAGATTCTCTTTGAGATGTGAGATTAAATCCTTTTATGCCATTTTCATCAAAAAAACTTTTAATAGCAATTGTGGCTTGGTTTTTACTAATGTTTTTTAATTCATCTTTATCAGGAAGAGTAAGATCAATAAGGTTGTCGAAATAAGAAGCAACCTCAGTAGCATTGCCTGTTTTTAAAGCAGTAATTACATCTTCAGTATCTTGTGTAATTGATTTGAAGCTAAACAAAACTATTAAAAACCCTATGGATAAAAACCATTTTTTCATTGATATCTATTTTAAAATTACAAAATTGGCCAATGGTTGAATTATATTATTACATTTTATAATGCCTCCAAAATTATGCCAAATCAAATATCATGCAAACAAATCACATTCTTAAATAAAATTAGTTTTTAATTCAAACAAAAAAAATTGCAGCGTTTGCATTAAAAAAATGTCTTATTTTTAGGGCATAAACCGTAATTTAATTATATGACGGAAGCAATTTTAATTAAAGCCTGTATGCAAAAAGATATACTCGCTCAGCGTGAGTTATATGATTTGTATAGTGCCAAAATGCTAGGAATTTGTTACAGATATGCTTACAGAAGAGAAGATGCAGAAGATATGTTGCAAGAAGGATTTGTAAAAATTTTCAATCAACTTTCAACATTTGAGAATAGAGGTTCTTTTGAAGGTTGGATGAAAAGAGTGATTGTTAATACATGCATTAATTTTCTTAAGCGTACTAAAAAGTTTAACGAACATTTGGCTTTAGATGCTGCATACTACATTGAGTACAAAGAAGAGTCAATAGCATCTAAATTATTGGGAAAGCAAATAATTGAATGCATTAGATTATTACCAATTGGTTATAGAACTATCTTAAACTTATATGCTATTGAAGGCTATAGCCATAAGGAAATTGCTGGCTTGCTCGAAATAGAAGAAAGTACAAGTCGTAGTCAATTTACCCGAGCAAAAGTAGCTTTGGAAAATATATTAATTAAAAGAGGAATTATTGATAATCCTGATAAAAAGCATCAATGGGCTCTATCGTTTCGTAATTAAAGCTATATGGAAAAGGACAAGCAATTTTTTAATGATTTAGAGGAGCTTTTGCAAAACCAAGCAAATAACTTTGCTATATATCCAAAAGATACTACTTGGGAAGATATTAAAACAGAACTACATGGCACACCAAGATGGCCAGCATTGGGTATTATTTTTATGTGTATTATAGTTGCACTTACAATTTCTACTGCATTAAATTATCCTCCAGAACCTATTTTAGCAAAATATAAAACAGAACCTAAAAATAATTCAATTCAATCGCAAACAAGCAACAGTAAAAAATCTTATAAAACTTTCACACAGCAATTAAATACAAAAGCTAATAACGAAGAAACATTTGCAAAATCAAACTCAAATATTCCTGTAAGTATAGAAAATGTTGACAATCTGGTTTTAACAGATAATGAATTGATTGATTTAAATCGAAAAACAAACGATAACAAAGAAAACAATATAGTAATTGCTACAAATGCTGCCAATAGTTATAATTTGAATCATAAGCAAGAGTCACATATCGAATTATTTAACGAAACACATTTAGAAGTAATTAATAATTTGGTTAAACCTGTAGAAGTTGTAAAAAGTAATGAATCTAATGATTTAAATATTAATTTTATTGGTAGCGAAAATAATAACCCAGAAGCTTCAGATTATTTGAGCGAGTTTGTTGCCAACAAATATTTAAAACCCAAAAAGCCAAGCAAATGGCAATATCAACTTTACATTACACCATCTATCAGCGATAGAATTTTATTCGACGATAAAACAAGAATTTATTACACAAATCCTACAACTTCTTCTCAAAACTTGAGTAAAAATGTAAATGATGTAATACAATACACCCCAGCAATGGGTACAGAAATTGGGGCAAGTTTTATGTACAAAGTGGGAAAAAATCTTCACTTAAAAACTGGATTTCAATTTAATATTCGTCAGTATTTTATCGACGCTTATCGTGGCTTTAATACAGCAACTGTGGCTTTTGTAAATAATAGTGCTTTAGATTCGATAAACTTAATTTCGCTGTTCTCAAACAATAAAAATAGCCATAGCACAGAGTTAAACAACAAACTTTACCAATTTTCTATTCCTGTTGGTATTCAATGGGATTTTTTAAATATTAACAACTTTGGAGTAAATATTGCTGCAACTATACAGCCCACTTTTACACTCAATAAAAATGTATATCTAGTTTCTACAGATTACAAATATTTTGCCGATGGGGAGTCGTTTTTTAGGAATATTAATTTAAATAGTGCTGTTGAACTAAATTTTACATTCAAAACAGGCCAAAAGCAATGGTTTTTTGGTCCACAACTAAGATATCAGCACTTACCTACATTTAATAAAATTTATCCAATCAAAGAGTTTAGGCTCGATTATGGCTTAAGATTTGGATTTAACGCCCCATTGTAGTAAAAGTTATTTAATTTAACTCCTCTTGTTTTTCTTCATCCTTAATTGTATAATCTTTGCCATTATATGATAAATAAAATTGTAACTATAACTATCATCATTTTGATGCTTTTGGCATGCAATCAAAATAATAATGAAGCAAAACCAGAGATTAAAACAAAAGATACATCAAACATTTACCCTTTAAATGTAATGCTTGATAATCAATTAATGGATTTGCAACGCAGTCCGTATTATATATATAAAAAAACTATTGTTAATGATAAGGTAGTAGATAGTGTGCCTTTTCCAATAGATAGCTTAGCAAAAGTGGTACAATACTTCAAAACATATAATATTGATACTGTTGGTAAAAAAGAATTTTATACCGAATCTAGTTTTAAAGATTTAAGTACCAATAGCATTTCTTTGGTTTATACTACTACAAATCCTGCTATGGAAGTTATTAATCAAACTATATTATTAAACGAAGAAACGAATGAGCTTAAAAACGCATTTGTAAGGGTAATTAAAAAAAATACCAATCAGCAAATACAATATAATTTTAAACCCAATAAAAGTTTAAGAATTTCTACCATTAAACTTAGTGATGGTAAGCAGGAAATTATAGAAAAAGTAATTATAAACTGGAACGATACCGAATAAAAATATGCACCCAGCTTATGCAAAAATTGCCGAAACCTTACCCAATTTGCCAGGAATATATAAATATTACAACGAGGCAAATGAATTGTTGTATGTAGGTAAAGCCAAGCAATTAAAAAAAAGGGTAGCTAGTTATTTTACTAAAACCCTTGCTAGCTATAAAACCCACGAGCTTGTACAAAAAATAAGTACAATTGAGTTTACAATTGTAAACACTGAGCAAGATGCATTGTTGCTTGAAAACTCCCTAATCAAACAGTTTCAACCCAAATACAATATTGATTTAAAAGACGATAAAACATATCCATATATTGTTATAAAAAAAGAACCTTTTCCTAGAATTTTTTTTACAAGAAAAAAATTTAATGATGGAAGTGAATATTTAGGGCCATTTACAAGTGTTGCTAAAGCAAGAGACTTACTTTATTTTGTGAAACAAATTATCCCTTTACGCACGTGTAAATTAGCATTAACCGAAAATAATATTGCTAAAAAGAAATTCAAGGTTTGCTTGGAATATCATTTAGGAAATTGTAAAGGGCCTTGCCAAGCCTTACAAAATCAAGAGGACTATAATAATGCATTAAGCCAAGTAAAAGAAATATTGAAAGGCAATGTTAGTGGTGTAATACAGTTGTATAAAAAAGAAATGAAAGCTTATGCTATAAATTTAGAATTTGAAAAAGCCGAGCAAATAAAAAAGAAAATAGACTACTTAGAAACATATCAAGAAAAAAGTGTAATTGTAAATAAAACCATTGGCAATGTTGATGTTTTTAGCATTGTTGCAGAAAATAACATTGCATTTGTTAATTTTTTAATGCTTCAAAATGGTACCATTATTCATACTCATACTGTACAGGTAGAAACAAAGTTGGATGAAACTATTGAAGAAACACTTGCATTTTCAATTCAACAAATTAGAGATACTTTTAATAGTACAAACAAAGAAGTAATAGTGCCTTTTGAAATATCAAATTATGGTGATAATACAGTACAGTTTACAATACCAAAAGTTGGCGATAAAAAAAAGTTGCTCAACTTATCTTTTACCAACACCAATTATTTTAAACTAGAATTAAAAAAACAAAAAGCATTAAACTTACCCATAAAATCTAATAATGCCTACTACGAGGTTTTAAAAGAGCTACAAATTAATTTACATTTAAAACAACTGCCCACGCATATTGAATGCTTTGATAATAGTAATTTCCAAGGCAGCTTTCCTGTAAGTGCCATGGTATGTTTTAAAGATGGTATGCCTAGTAAAGAAAACTACAGACATTACAACGTAAAAACAGTTGTAGGTATTAACGATTTTGCTACTATGAGTGAAGTTGTTTTACGACGATATACACGCCTTTTAACTGAAAACAAACCCCTGCCTCAATTAGTAATAATAGATGGTGGAAAAGGCCAACTAGGAGCTGCAATGGAAAGTATAAGAAAACTCGATTTGCAACATGAAATTACCCTTGTAGGACTGGCAAAAAACGAAGAAGAAATTTTTTTTGCAGGCGATACACAAAGCATAAAACTACCCTGGGATAGCGATAGTTTAAAATTGGTAAGAAGAATTAGGGACGAAGTGCATCGTTTTGGCATTACGTTTCATAGAAACCAACGAAGCAAAGGCGTTTTTAAAACCGAGCTTCAAGAAATTGAAGGTATAGGCAAAGCTTCTATTGATGCTTTGATGCAACAATTTAAAAGTGTAAAAAACATTAAATCGCAAAGTTTTGAAAACCTAAAAGCCATTGTTGGTGAGTCTAAAGCAAAAATTTTGGTAAAGGCATTTGTACAATTAGATTAGTAGTTTTTTTATTTCATTAATAAACAATAATTCATCAAAATTTTTAAAATGATGATTTGTTGGCGAAAAATTCTTCGCCTCATCAAGCATTCGATTTAGATTTAAGTTTTCTTGATTTGCTTTGAGTGCCAATTTTTTTTCTTCTAAATATGTAGCTAAATATTCTTGCTCTGTTTGCCCAGGTGTGGCAATTAAGATAAGTTTTTTTTGCAAAGGCAGCACTTCCATTAATGTGGTATAACCACTTCTCGATACTATAATGTTGCTATTTTGCAATACATCAAATAATTTGTTTTGGGGTAAATGATTGTAAATAGTAACATTCGATTTATTAATATTTAGGTTGTTTTTGCTTGTAGGTAATCCTCGTATAAAAACAATTTTTAAGTGATTTAGACTTTGAATTTGTTTCACAATTTTTTCTTCCAAAATTGTTCTTTGAGGCTCAGGGCCAGAAAGTAAAATACAAAAGTCAAACGTTAAATTATTACTTCTTTCTTCAACTATTGTATTATTAGAAAACCTATTGAGCAAGCCTAAAAAATGTGTTTTAGTTTTAGGCATTTTTATTGGGTGAGATAATTTTCCTGCTGCATTTAAATCGTCTTCCACATCTGGAACAAGTAATAAATTGTATTGATTAATGAAGCTATAATTTATTTTTTGAATCAAATTAATCATCCAATTAAAGGGTGCTATTATTTGTAATTGATGTGTAATAAATACACAAGGAATTTTTTTTGAAAACAAGCCGTATCTATTATCACTAATTACTAGTTGAATGTTGTGTTTAGTTATTTGGCGGTTAAGCCAACACTTTTCTGCATAAATTCTAACAATAATTTTTGGAATTTGAATTGCAATCTTAATAGGCAAACTCCACTTATTTTTACTATAATTAATCGAATATCCTTGCAAGTCTAAAAATTTAACATTGCAGTTGAACTGAGCTTTTACTAAGCTTTGCTGTAATTTGTTGCCAGCAAAAAAAACATTGTAACCGTTTGATTGTAAAGCTTTTATAAGCAACAAACACCTTGTGGTATGCCCCAAACCCCAATCTAATGGGGCTATTAAAATATTTGATTTATGAACTAAATTACTCAATTAAGAAAAAATTAATGTACTTAATAAATTATTTTATTAATTTTAACAAGTTTTTAAAAAACATTTTTTAAAATACTGTGTTATTTATTTGTTATCATTTTTAATTTATTAAAATTAATAGCATTGCAAAAGTAGAACCTGTTTCAATAAACCCCTAATTGAAATAAAATGAAAAAGTTGAATAGAGACCTGTTGGTGGTTACAAAAAAAGAAACCATCAATAAAATGGAATTAGAACAAACTATATTGGATTTAAACCAATTGCTTTTTCATGTTGAAAGCTTTAGTAGCATGTGTATTTCAAACGAGGTTTTTGATTTAAACAAATACAAAATCATTAGAAACTTTAACCAAGTTGGGTATTACATCAACACAAAAGCTCAAAAACCATTTGTATTCATTTGTAATAAAAACTAAGCTATTGCAACTGTTGCAATGCTTGTTCTAATTTAAGCAACACATCTTCTATATCTTCTAACTTTACAACTCCTACACTTAATCTATACCATGGGCTTGTAGCTTCGGCACCAAAAGCACTAAATGGTACAATTGCCAATTTTGCTTGGCTAAGAATATATTGGGTAACATCGGCTTGACTTGCTAAAATTTTACCTTCAACAGTTGATTTTCCTACCAAATCTAATTTAAGTGTTAAGTAAATAGCAGCTTGTGGGCTTACAGCATCTACATTAAATCCTTTTGCCTTAAGTGCGTTTATTCCAGCATATAGTTTATTTAATCTAAGTTCAATTTCTCCTTTAAACTCTAAAAAATAGTTTTCAATATTTGCAGTTTCTAATAAATATTTTGCAGTTGCTTTTTGCTCTGCCATAGGAGCCCAAGCCCCAATATGGCTAAGTATAGCTTTCATTTTTGCAATTATGTGAGCAGGTCCAAAACTCCAACCTACACGAACGCCTGTAGCACTAAATGCTTTGGAAATACCATCTACAAAAATGGTATAATCTCTCATTTTGGGGTTGATGCTTACAGGATTATAGTGTTTAGTATTTCCAAAAGTGAGCGTCCAATACATTTGATCAAACATTACATATAGTTTTTTTTCACCTTCGCTTCTACTTTCATTTTCGGTAATTACTAAGTCACAAATTTTAGCAAGGTTTTCTTTGCTAAGTGTTGTGCCTGTTGGATTTTGTGGTGTACATAAACAAAGTAAAGTAGCACCTTTAATATGTGGCTCAATATCGGCAGGTGTAGGCATAAAATCGTTTTCTACAGTACAATTAATTACACAATGTTGGGCATTGGTAAGGTGGGTGTAGTGATTATTATTCCAACTTGGTGAGGCATAAATAATTTTGTCGCCATCATCAATTAATGTTCTAAAAATTGTATAAATAAGAGGTCTTCCGCCACTTGCAATTTGAATTTCATTTTCATTGTAATCTAAACCACCAAAATGATTTAAAAATTTACTTACACCTTGTCTTAGTTCAAAAACACCATCACCAGGAGGATAGTTTGTAAAACCATCTTTATATGCTTCAATTATATATTGCTCTAGTAAAGATGGTATTGGAAAAATCTTAGGATTAAAATCACCAATTGTATAATTATAAATTTTTTCGCCAGCTTTTATACGCTCATTTATAGCATTACCTAATTTTACAATTTCGCTGCCAATAAGTGTTTCTGCAAGGGTACTAAGTTTTGCCATAAATAAAATTTTGGGCAAATGTAGGCTAAAGAATAAGCCAAAAAAACTGTGTATAAAATGAGTGTATTTGTTTAAACAAAATTTTTTAATGATGAGTACTGCAGCAATTTCTCAAAATACAATTTAAAGCTATAAATAAGAACAAATTGTACAACAGGTTTAAAACAAAGACAAATGTGTGCTATATAATCTTTTTAAAAATATAGCAAAAAACAAAAAAAGTTTGATTAACTAAGTAAACAAACTATTTGGCTAACCCACAAAAAAAGTTGTTATTTGCAACGAAAAAAACACCATCATGCTACCTCGCTACAAACGAATATTACTTAAACTTTCTGGAGAAGCTTTATTAGGAAATCAAAAAACTGGCGACCCATTTGATCCCAAAATTATTGAGCAGTATGCACAAGATATAAAACAAGTAACCGACCTTGGAGTGCAAGTTGCAATTGTAATTGGAGGAGGGAATATTTATAGAGGAATGAATGAGGCTGATAGTGGAATTGAGCGTGCTCATGGAGATTATATGGGTATGCTTGCTACTGTAATAAACGCTATGGCTATACAGGCTATGCTTGAAAAAATTGGAATTTATAGTCGCTTACAAAGTGCTATAAATATGGAGCAAGTAGCCGAGCCATATATTCGTAGAAAAGCTCTGCGTCATTTAGAAAAAGGTAGAGTTGTAATTTTTGGAGGTGGTACAGGAAATCCATATTTTACAACAGATACAGCAGGAAGCTTGAGGGCCATTGAAATGAAAGCTGACGTAATTTTGAAAGGAACTAGAGTAGATGGAATTTACTCTGCCGACCCAGAAAAAAACCCAGATGCTATTCGATATGAAAAACTGAGTTTTGAAGAATGCATTAATCAAAACTTAAAAGTGATGGATATGACCGCCTTTACACTTTGCCAAGAAAATAAATTACCAATTATTGTATTTGATGTAAATAAAAAAGGTAATTTGTTACAGGTAGTTCAAGGTATGAATGTGGGTACATTGGTTAGTTAACAAAAGTTTTCTTAGTGCTTTCTATTAATCATAAAAATATTTTTTTAATTGATGCTATAGGTGCTTTATTGTCACTATTAGGATTAATAGCAATAAAATTATTATTCGATGGTTTTGGAATGCCACTTAGCGTGGTAAAAGCACTAATTTTTTTCCCGTTAGTTTATTTTGTTTTTTCTTTTTGTTGCTTTATTGTAAAACCTAAAAGGCAAAAACATCCATTGTTTACTATTGCATTTGCCAACTTTTTGTATGCAGTAATTACTAGTATTTTAGTATACCAAAACTATACATCTATTACCACAATTGGGCTTTGTTATTTTATATTGGAAATAATAGTTCTATTATTTATTGTTGCTACTGAAATAAAATTAGCAACACAATCAAAATATTAAGGTGCTTTGTTTTCAGTAGATTTTACTTTACCAAAAACCATTTTATAAATTACAGGGGCTGTAGTAACAAATACAATTACTAAAACAATTTTCTCCAAATGTTTCTCCAAATCTATTCCCCACATTTGCTTACTTAATGAATTTAAATAATGCCCAGCAGCTAGCATACTAAATACCCAAGCAAGGCAGCCTACAACATTAAAAAAAGTATATTTTTTTTTATCCATTTGTACAATGCCAGCAACAATTGGTGCAAATGTTCTTACAATAGGTACAAATCTTGCAAAAATTATAGCACCTCCACCGTGTTTTTCAAAAAATTCTTTGGCTTGAAATAGATATTTCTTTTTAAACAACAAGTTGTCATTCCAAGTGTACATGGTAGGGCCTATTTTTTTGCCAAACCAATAGCCTACTGCATTTCCTAGAATTCCAGCAGCACTTACTAATGCACCAATTAACATTAAATTTAGGAAATCTGAATTGGTATTATACAAATAAGCAGCCAAATCGTTACTAAAAATACCAGCTACAAAAAGCAAACTATCGCCTGGTAAAAAAAATCCAACAAAAAGACCGGTTTCTGCAAAAATTATAAATAACAATAACCATAATCCACCATTTTGAATGTAGAATTTAGGATTTATTAAATCGTGCCATTGAATGTCTAATAAAATTTGTTGCAGCCACATGTGATTTAAATTTAAGGTTTTGCAAATTAATAGATATTCACTTACAATTTTAGAATATAGCAACAAAGCTTAATTTTATATATTTCTTAAAACTTCTTACAAAAAGAAAATGTTTATTTGCAACTCAATATGCTACAAGCAACTCAAATACATAAGTCGTACAATGGTTTACAAGTTTTAAAAGGTGTAAATATTAGTGTGGCACAAGGCGAAATGGTAAGCATTATTGGCTCTTCGGGTGCAGGTAAAAGTACTTTGCTGCATATTTTAGGTACTTTAGACGAACCCAATAGTGGCACTATTTTGTTTAACAACGAAAACATTACTAAACTTAGAAATAAAGCTTTGGCAAGTTTTAGAAACCAGCATATTGGTTTTGTATTTCAGTTTCATCATTT
>JBMLOQ010000142.1:0-25954 GCA_049242885.1 Chitinophagaceae bacterium | reverse complement strand
CTGATGCACGTTTTACAATTTCTGCAACTCGCAATAGTGGCTTTGGTTCAGAAACATACAAATTTTATGTTCAAAACAACACTTCAGAAGAATATTCAATGCAAATAAGTGTAAGATTAAACTTAACTTGTGTTGGCGAGAAAACTTTTGTTTTGGGTTATAACAGAATTGTATATCTAAAACCTAATGGCAAGTTTGATGCATTTGATGATGACTATGTGCACACTTATTTTTACGATGTAAAAAAAGATAAAAATTGCTTGAAGTGGGAGGATGGAGGCAAAAGTGTAACCTTATTTAATGGAATAAGTTACCAAATTACTGGGATTAAAAATATGACACAAGAAAAAGCTGCTGCTGCAAAGAAAAAGCAAGATGATGAATTGGCAAGGCAACAAAAAATGGCAGAAGAAAAACGTAAACGTGATGAAGAAACAGCACAGAAGGCTGCAACTGCTAAAGCAGCTGAAGAAAAAAGAAAACAGGATTTAACAAAAAAAGAAGCAGAAAATAAAACAAAACAAGAAGCTCAAAAAAAAGAAGCTGATAGTAAGGCAAAGCAAGAGGCAACCAAAAAAGAAACTGAAAAAAACAAATCTAGCAATAATAAAACTGCAGAAAATAGCAAAAGCAAAAGCACTAGCTCCAATGCAAAAAATGCTGAAAATACTAGTGCAAAACAAGCCGAACAAAAACAAGCTGAAATTGAGAAAAGAAATGAAGAAGCACGCCAAGCAAAAGAAGCAGAAGATAAACGTAAACGTGAAGAACAAGAACTTTTAACAAAAAAGCAAGCCGATTACGACAAGTGGAAAAGTGATGCTCAAAGTGCACAAAATGCTAGTGATGCTGCTAGTATAACAGCTGTGGGTACAATTATGTTTTTATTGGGAGAGTGGATATACAATGATAATATGGGTGAGTATGATCCTGCATTTTCTTTTAAAAGAGCTTCAAACAAAACACAGTTTGGTATTGGTATAGATTTTGGTTACTCCCTAAATTCTATGCCTATACTTTTTCAAAGTAACAGTTCAACCGTATCTGGTGGTATTGGAAGTACAAAAAAAGAAATTCAACCTTCAAACCCTTTTAATGTAAATTTTGAAGCTGGTGTTAGAATGGGTGCTGAAAACAACAATTTTGGAGGCTTTGGCTATTTTAATGGAAAAGTAGGTGTAAGTCCTACACTTAATGGTAGCAACTCAAGCATTCAATATGGGTTTAGGGCTTATGCAGGGGCAAAAGGTATAAAAGCTTATGTAGATTATGGTATGGGCTCTCGAAATTTTTCTAACTCTAGTAGTGATGTTGAGGAAAGTGGCGAAGGAAAATTAAGCTCAAACTTCAATAAAATTGAATATGGATTAAGAATAACCTCTCACCCAAATGATGATTTAAGAAGAAGCCATTTTTACTTAGGTATAATTTCAGAGATTTCTAAATATGAAAGTCCCAATGGATTTATTGATCCTATTGCTGGAGTGTTAAAAAAGACTACTGAAACTGCTGCAATTTCTGGATTTAGCTTTCATTGGAACAAAGAACACACGTTTAAATTTTATGCAAACTTTTATCCCGAATTTGTTTACGCTGGTGAAGTAAACTCTGGTTCAGGAGCATTAAGCAGTGATTTTAAAACATCTCCAACTGGAACTTTTTTTGAAATAGGCTTTTTAAGATCTCTAAACTGGTGGTAAACACATTTAAGAAAACTTTTTCAATAATGTAACATACCACTCAATTCTATTTTATAATTAAAAAAACCTTTAAAAAATTTATAATGAAACATTTAATGCTAGGCATATTCTCAATCTTAATCTTACTTGGTTGTTCAAAAAAAGAGGAATCCATTAGTGAAGTAGATCAAATGAAACAAACAATTAGTGCAAAAATGTGGAAACTTAGTAGCACCGTATTTATAACTACTACTGGCAATGTGCCACAAACAATACCAGCCTGTAGATTAGATAATTTGTGGGAGTATAAAAGTGATGGCAAGTTTTCTATGTTTCCAGGAGCAAGTAAATGTACACCTACAGAAGTAACAGTACTTGGTAATTGGGATATTACGGATAGCAAAGGCTTGAAAATAACGCTTAGTTCTGGAAGCTATACAGATGAAATTATATTGCTAGAATCTAATAAGCTACAATTAAAGTACACTCTTGGAGCTGGTGCCTATATTGATACATATATCACAAATTAAAATTCTATTATTCTAAAACTTAAAAAATAAACAATGAAAAAAACAACACTTTTTCTATTAAACCTACTTTTTGTAAGCTTTGCTTTAAACGCTCAAAACAAAGTAGAACATTTAGAAATTATGGGCAAAGCCTATACTGTAACTAAAGTTTTTCCTGAAGAAATTTTGGGTGAATACACCTATGAAGGCAATGGAGGAGACCCTAAAGTTTTACTCAATAAAAATGGTACTGGATACTTTCAACCACACCAAGTAAAACCTGTAGATATTATTTTTTGGATTGACTGTGATGAGAACGGTGTTTGGCGTAAGCAAACTGGTGCAACTGGAAGATATCAATATACTTTGGTAATTCAATACCAAGATGGAGGCACTACCAAAAACTATGAAAAGGGGAAGTACGATTTAATGGGTGTAATGGTATTAAAAGATTTGGGTAGAGCCGTTATTTATGGTGAACGATATAAAAAACTTTAGAACCATATTGTAAAACCTTAATCCTAAAAAACCACCAGCCACATTTTTTAATGTGGCTTTTTTGGCTAACTAAACAAATACATTACATCATCTTTGGTTAATGATTTTACAAAGCCTTCATCATCGGTAATTAAATCTTTAGCTAAAATTCTTTTGCGTTCTTGTAATTTCAAAATTTTATCTTCTACAGAGTCTGTGCAAATCATTCTATAAGCAAAAATGTTTTTGGTTTGCCCAATTCTATGTGTTCTATCAATTGCTTGTTGCTCCACAGCAGGGTTCCACCAAGGATCTACAATATACACATAGTCTGCAGCAGTAAGGTTTAAACCAACACCCCCTGCCTTTAGTGAAATCAAAAATACTCTACAATTTTCATCATTCTGAAAGCGATTTATAGCTTTTTCTCTATCTGGGGCAGTAGTACTTCCATCAAAATATTCATAATCTACACCCAACTCTTTCATTTTAGCTTTAATTAATGCAAGCATTCCTAAAAACTGAGAAAATATAAGGGCTTTGTGATTGCTAATATTTTCTGTAATCTCTCTCCCAAGTTCTTCAAGTTTTACACTTTCATTTGGGTATCTTTCGCCATCTTCATTTTTAACAATTGCAGGACTGTCGCAAATTTGCCTAAGCTTCATTAAACCTTGTAAAATAGTTAATTGGCTTTTTCCAATTCCTTGATCTTGTACTACACCCATTATTTTGTCTCTAAAATCGTTTCTGTAGGCATCGTAAATTTTTCGTTGCTCTTCGCCCATATCACAAAACAATATCATTTCTTGTTTTTCTGGGAGGTCTTTTGCAACTTGCTCTTTAGTACGTCTTAAAATAAATGGGTATAATAGTTTTCTTAAGTGATCTTTTTGTTCCTTCTCCCCAAACTTATCTATAGGTACAGCAAACTCTGTTTTAAAAAACTCTTGACTACCCAACATGCCTGGGTTTAAAAAATTCATTTGGGCAAATATGTCGAAAGTGTTGTTTTGCAAAGGTGTACCACTTAAACATAATCTATTTTTGGCTCTTAATAAACATGCTGCTTTTGTAACCTTGCTACTTGGGTTTTTAATGGCTTGACTCTCATCTAAAACTACATAATCAAAATCTACATCTATGAATAATTTTATATCACTACGTAAAGTACCATAGGTTGTAATAATAATTTCAGATGAAGCTTTTTGTACAGCATCTTTAAGCCTTGTGCTGCCATGATGTACATAAAATTGTACTGATGGGGTAAACTTTTTTATTTCGTTTTGCCAGTTGAATAACAAAGTTGTAGGGCATACAACCAAAGCTTTTATACTACCTTTTTCTTCTTTTAAGTGGTGCATAAAACTCAATGCTTGTATAGTTTTACCCAAACCCATATCATCTGCTAAAATGCCACCCCACTGTACTTCTTTTAAATAATTAAGCCATTGAAAACCACTTGCTTGGTATGGCCTTAGAATTTTTGTAAGATGTGAGGGAGTATCAATTGGTTTTATTTCGTGGTTATATCGTAGCTTATCGTATTTTTCTTCAAGGGCAATAAACAATTCTTCTTCGTCACGCTCGTTGTACAAATCTTCAATTACACTAAATTGAAATTTGCTAAGCTTTAGACTATCTTGTTTACCATCGCCAACTTTAAAAAGCAAAGAATATTTCCGTACCCAATCTTCTGGTAAAATACCAAGACTTCCATCAGCTAATGGCACAAATTGTTGCTTATTGGCCAAAGCTTTTTTAACGTCGGCAACAGTTACTTTTTGCCCATTAAAATCTATTTCTACTTTTGCATCAAACCAATCGGTATTGCTGCTAATATGAATTCTTGTGCTAGGTTTTGAGGTGTTAAATCTAAAATTTCTAAGGGCATCAAAACCATAAATTACGGTGTTGTTTTCTTTCATGGCATCTACAAACAAAAAGAACCAGTTGTTTTTTAAAACTTCTGTGCCTTTTAATGCCAATGTATAGCCATTGTTGGGTTTTACAAAATTGCTGTGTAGGGCCTGAACCTTATTTACCATCTCTTGTTCTTCCTGCAAGTTTCTATGAATTACTAGCAATCTTTCGTTGGCTGGAAAAATAATTTTGTTGCCATCAGTAGCGGTTATGGGATAGTTTTTATAACTAAATATGGGTTCAAAAATTAAATAGTCGCCTCGTTCTGCAAGGTGCATTTTCATTTCAGGGCTACTATTTTTTATAATTTCTTTAGGCAGATTTACAAATTCTACTTCATATTCTTTGGTTAATGGGATGATAAATTGTTGTAATTGATGTTGCCAATCACTTTTAGTAATGGTTAAGCTACCAGAAGGCATAAATTGACCTACAATTTCTATGTCTTCTTTTTTACTCCACCCAAATAACACATCATGAAATTGAAAAATAAAAGGACTGATGTGTTCGTTTTCATTGATGCTTAAATCGTTTAATGGCAATTTTACTCTACACTCAACTGTAATATCATTTTTATTGGAAGTTACAATAAAATAAGGTGTTAAAGGGGTATCATCAACGTGTAAAGGCTTTATGTTTTGAGAGCTGAAAATTTTATTTTGTGGCAACCAAAAAAGCAATTGGTTGTTTATGTTTTCTTCAATTAATTTTTGGATTTTTGGGTGAAAGTATTCCGCCATTAATTGTTTGGTTTCTTTTGGCAATTCTTCTTGTTGCAGTTGTAGAATATTTTCCCATGCTCCACCAAAAGGGGAGTTTCTATTAATGTATTTGTTTACTTCAATGGGTGTAAATTTTCGAACGTTTTGCAACAACAATTTATCTTCTTCGCTATAGCTAGATCCATCAATAAATTTCGTCAAATCTAGTTTTTCAACTTTATCAACAAAGGCATTGGCTTTGTCGTTTACCATTCCACTACATAGTTCAAATAGTAAAAAAGGGTATTCATTTAGATTAGTTGTAAGCACAAGCCCTAAAAAAATAGCATTATCTTTTAAATTACTATTGGTTTGGTTAGTAGCGGTATCTTGTAAACTATTATCACGTTGTAAAGTAGGTATTGGAAACTTATAGCTATCGGCACTTGGAGGTGCTTGCTCAACAGCAATTGGGACTTCTAGTCGTTTTATGCTTTTATCGAGCAAACGCAAAAATGGCTTTCCATCAATATAAGCAAATTCAAACTTGTTGGTTAAATCATCTTTTAAGGAGTAGCCATATATGCTTAACAATTTATTTTTTACATTGTCCCAATTTCTTATGCTATCAAAATAATTAACGCCATGTTTGCTTAGCAATTGCAAAAATAAAATAAGCTTGTGTACGCAAATAGGATGCTCTGTTTCGCCAACACAGTTGCAGCTTGTATCAAAATTTCGTTCTTCGTTTTTACGGATAATTAAGTTATAAAGAGAGCCTTTATAATTAAGCTCGGCTTTAACAGTTTCGTCGATGGCACTTAGTATAACTGCTTTTTGAGTACGCAAAAATTCTTCTGCATCAGCAAATGCATCAAAAGAAGCAAACATTCTAATAGCTTTTAATTCAAGCTGCTTCATTTTTACCACAGTGTGTATTTGCTGATAGTTTACACCTTCTCGGCTCAATTGATTTCTATCTAGCAAATCTTGTAAATGCAATAAGGCTGCAGCTTTGTGCCTACAAATTTCACTTAAATTGTAGGGGCAACTGCATTTTACGGTAACTGCTTTTTCTATTCTAAATTGGCTAATGTATACTTTATAAAAGGTGCTATAAGTGTCATCTTTCACACGAAAAACAATATTACCCATTAGCTCATCATACTCCAATAAGTCAATAGTGCTGGTTGCGTAAATTTTTTTACCACGTTTTATTACTTCATCTGTACCACCATTGTACATTTTTTTTAGCAAAAAAGGTAATGCCATAATTATTTGTTGGTTGCTACTTTCTTACCTGCCTTTTTTGGCTTTGAAAAAGCAATCGACAAATCTAAATGAAACCATCCTTTATTTCAAAGTAATTATTGATATTTGTTGCTTAATGTGTAGAGATTGTACAAAAACAGTGAATTATAATAATGGGTAACTAAAATAAATTTGGAAATTACATGTACATACATGTATATTTGCTTTGTGAAATTAGAGCAAGCCATAAAATCATCAAATTTTAAAAGCGAATTGCATAAAGCATCTATAAATATATTATACACAGCATGGTGGCTTAAAACATTGGTAAGTAAGAGTTTAAAACAGATTGATTTTACACAAGAGCAATTTAATGTAATGAGAATTTTAAAGGGTAAGCACCCCGAAAAAATGAGTGTAAAAGATATTGCTAGTAGAATGATTGAGCAAAATAGCAATGTGCCAAGAATAATTGATAGACTTGAAAAGAAAAGTTGGATAAATCGTATTCAATGCCCAAATGATGGTAGGCATACCAAAATTGGTTTGTCTCCTTTAGGCATCAGTAAATTGGCTGAAGCCAGTAGCTTAGTTGAAGAGGCGACAAGTAATGTTTTAAAGCTTGATTCAAACGAAGCAGGTCAACTAAATAATTTATTGGAAAAAATGAGAGCAAACTAAATTTTTTATCATAATACATGTATGTACATTTAATATATTAATTAACGAATAAAAATAAAACAATGAACACAGTATTACATACTGCTACTAGCAGAGGACATGCAAATCATGAGTGGCTTGATGCCCACCACAGCTTTAGTTTTGCCAGTTGGTACAACCCAGAGAGGGTGCATTTTGGAATGCTAAGGGTTTTGAATGATGATATAGTAAAAGCAGGATTTGGCTTTGGAAAACACCCACACGACAATATGGAGATAATTACAATTCCATTGAAAGGTGCTTTAGAACATAAAGATAATATAGGTGGACATGGAATAATTAAAAGAAATGACATACAAGTAATGAGTGCTGGTAGTGGCATAGAGCACAGCGAATTTAATCATAGTAAAGAGGAAGATGTACATCTTTTTCAACTCTGGATTTTTTCGGATAGAAAAAATGTTACGCCTAGGTATGACCAAAAAACTTTTAATGAAGCAGATAGAATAAATAAATTTCAAACAGTTGTAAAGCCATTTGGTAATGAAGGTTTATGGATTTATCAAAACGCTTACATAAGCTTAGCCAATTTTTTAGAACCTCAAAATACCACTTATACCATTAACTCAAAAGGTAATGGAGTTTATATTTTACTCATTGAAGGAAGTATTGAAATAGATGGAAAAATTTTAAATAAAAGAGATGCCATTGGGGTTTGGAATACTGATAGTGTAGAAATTAAAATTATTTCACCTGCCGAACTTTTGGTAATTGAAGTACCAATGAATTAGTAAACTACCTTTTTTAAATTAAATAAATAATAATATGACAACCTACAAAATTGATGCTGCACACAGCGAAATTAGCTTTAAAGTAAAACACTTAATGATTTCTAACGTAACAGGAAATTTTACAGATTTTGAAGCAACCCTAACTGCCAATGAAGAAGATTTTAGCGATGCTACAATTAGCTTTACTGCCCAAGTAGATAGTATAAATACCAATAATGCACAAAGAGACGGACATTTGAAAAGTGCTGATTTTTTTGATGCCCAAAATTTTCCTTCTATAAGTTTTGAATCAGTAAGTTTTAGCAAAAAGCGTGATAATGTTTTTGAACTTGTTGGTAATCTTTCAATAAAAGGAAATACAAAATCTGTAAGTTTAGAAGTAGAGTATAATGGAACAATGCAAGACCCTTATGGACAAACTAAAGCTGGCTTTGAGTTAATTGGAAAAATTAGCAGAAGCGAGTTTGGGCTTACTTGGAGTGCTATTACTGAAGCTGGTGGTGTTGTGGTTAGTGATGATATAAAACTACATTTGAATATACAAATGATAAAACAATAATTATTAATAGATTAAAAACTAAAACTGTAAAAAATGAATATTTTAAAACAATCCCCTGCTTATTTATTAGGCCTAGTTTATTTGGTATTTGGCTTAAATTTTTGGCTTAAATTTTTGCCAATGCCACCTATGACAGGCGACCCAGCCACTTATTTTGGAGTTATGTACAGTAGTGGTTATTTAACTGTTGTAAAAGTATTGGAAGTAGTAATTGCTCTGCTTTTATTTGTTCCAAAAACTAGAGCATTAGCCCTATTACTCATTGCACCAATTACTATAAACATTTTACTTTTTGAATTATGCATAGCCAAAGCTCCTGGTATTGGTATTATACTATTATTAGTAAACGCTATTGGAATATTCTTAAACAAAGACAAGTATTGGGCAATCGTTAAATAGTTTTCATTGTAAAAAATAACGATAAAAAAACCTCACATTCCTTATGGAAGTGAGGTTTTTTGTTTCTCAAGATTTTCTCAGTGCTTATCTTAAAAAAAGCATTTCTCTATATTTTGGAAGAGGCCAATATTCATCATCAACTAAACTTTCAAGTTTATCTACACTATATCTAATATCGTCAAAGAATTTTTCTTTAACATCGTTGCAATAGGCAATAGCTCTAGCACGGGTATCTTCGATAGCATTAGCTACTTTACGAGCTTCTACCATTTCACTACTTTTTGTGTATACAATACCTATGTGGTTGCTCACTTTATTTAAGATATCAAGTTGTGTAGCATAGCTTGCATCACTAGCACCAATAGATTTTAACTGTGCAATATTAGTAGCTAAATCGCTTTGGTATTTTACAGCAGCAGGTATAATATGATTTAGAGATAAATCGCACATTATTCTTGCTTCAATTTGTACCTTTTTAAGGTATTTTTCTAGTTCAATCTCGTGTCTTGCTTCAAGCTCACTATGAGTATATACTTTACAACTTTCGTATAAATGTTTTGCTTTATCGGTAACCATTGCATCTAAAGCTAAAGGTGTGGTAGGTATATTTGGCAAGCCACGTTTTGCAGCTTCTTGATGCCAAGCATCGCTGTAGCCATCACCTTCAAATAATACTTTTTTGCTTTCTACAATGTACTTTTGAATGGTTTGCATTACAGCTATTTCTTTTTTCTCGCCACCTGCAATTGTTGCATCAACATCTAACTTAAATTGTTTTAGAGTTTGAGCCATAGCAGCATTTAAAACAGTCATTGGGCTTGCACAGTTTGCAGTACTTCCAACTGCTCTAAACTCAAACTTATTTCCTGTAAATGCAAAAGGAGAAGTTCTGTTTCTATCAGTATTGTCTTGTAATAATTCTGGGATGCTACGGTGAATGTCTAATTTCAAAATAGCTTCATCTTGTTCATCAAATTTACCACCAACTCTGCTTTCTACATCATCCAAAACCTTGGCTAAGTATTGTCCTACAAATACACTTATAATTGCAGGAGGAGCTTCATTGGCACCCAATCTATGATCATTACCAGCACTAGCTATTGATGCTCTTAATTGCTCGGCATAGTCGTGTACAGCTTTAATTGTATTTACAAAAAATGTAAGAAACATTAAGTTTGTTTTTGGCGTTTTGCCTGGACTAAGTAAATTAACGCCAGTATCCGTTGCCATGCTCCAGTTGTTGTGCTTACCACTACCATTAATGCCAGCAAATGGTTTTTCGTGCATTAATACTTTTAGTTGGTGACGTCGAGCAACTCTATCCATAATATCCATTAATAAGGCATTATGGTCAACTGCTACACTTACTTCCTCAAAAATTGGTGCACACTCAAATTGAGCAGGTGCAACCTCGTTATGACGAGTACGCAATGGAATTCCAAGTTTGTAACATTCAGTTTCAAAATCTCTCATAAAAGCGTAAGTACGCTCTGGAATGCTGCCAAAATAATGGTCTTCAAGTTGTTGTCCTTTTGCTGGTGAAGCACCAAAAACTGTACGACCACATTGTACTAAATCTGGACGTGCATTAGCCATGGCTTCATCAATCACAAAATATTCTTGCTCCCAGCCTAAAGTAGAAGTTACTTTAGTAACATTTTTGTCGAAATAATGGCACACATCAACTGCTGCTGTATTTAATGCTTCTAATGCTTTTAAAAGTGGAGCTTTATAGTCTAAACTTTCGCCAGTGTAAGAAATAAATATTGTAGGAATACATAAAGTTTTACCAGCACCTACTTCCATAATAAATGGAGGAGAAGATGGATCCCAAGCTGTATAACCACGGGCCTCAAAAGTTGCTCTTAAACCACCACTAGGAAAACTACTAGCATCTGGCTCTTGTTGTATTAGTGCAGCACCATCAAATTCCTCAATTGCAGTGCCATCGCTTTTAAGTGTAAAAAAGCTATCATGTTTTTCAGCAGTTGTACCAGTTAATGGTTGAAACCAGTGTGTAAAATGGGTTACACCTTTAGCTTCTGCCCAACTACGAATGCCATTGGCAATTTGATTGGCAACAGAGCGGTCGATTTTTTTTCCGCCTTTTATGCTACCAATGAGACTTTTGTATGCTTCGTCGCTTAAAAACTCTCTTGCTTTTTTGGTGCTAAATACATTTTCGCCAAAAATGGCTGTAATTTTTGTGTTGTCGGAAAACTCAATTGTCTTGGGAGACGATGTGAGGTCTGAAATTGCTTTAAAACGTAATGACATGATGAATAATTTTTTGCAAAATAAAGGGAAAATAAATTTTTAAACTCAATTTCATTTAGTTTTTGCCATAATTCATTGAAATTTTTTTATATTAAAATAATCATAATATATAAGTGAGTTTATAGCTCAATGATAATTGACAATGAATTTTTATTCATTTAACCAATAGAAAAATGTTGTCTTTTGCTGAATTTGTTGATGATAATATTGCAATACAGTTATACTTTTAAAATTTAATTTTGATACAATGCAGCATAAACCTACATTTGCAGTCCCAAAAAATAAAGTTCTTCCAAAAGATGGAGCTTGGGAGAGAGAATTTTCAATTAAGAAAGTAATCTCGCTATCACCAATTAAATCGTAAAACATGGCAAAAGAAATTAGTGGCTATGTGAAGTTGCAGGCAAAAGGCGGCCAAGCCAATCCTGCACCTCCAATAGGCCCTGCCCTTGGTAGTAAGGGTGTAAACATTATGGAGTTCTGTAAGCAATTCAATGCTAGAACTCAAGATAAAATAGGTAAAGTAGTACCTGTTTTAATCACAGTATATACAGACAAGTCTTTCGACTTTGTTATTAAAACTGCACCAGCTCCAATACAATTAATGGAAGCTGCAAAAATTCAAAAAGGTAGTAAAGAAAGCAATCGTGCTAAAGTAGGCAAAGTAAATTGGGCACAAATCGAAGCAATTGCTTTAGATAAAATGCCAGATATGAATTGCTTTACAAAAGAAAGTGCCATGAAAATGGTTGCTGGTACTGCACGTAGTATGGGCTTAACTGTTGATGGTAAAGCACCTTGGGAAAATTAATTCATTACCTTAAAAATTAGAAAAAAATGTCTTTAACTAAAAAAAGAAAAGTTGCTAATCCTAAGGTAGATGCCAATAAAGCTTATACCTTAAAAGAAGCTAGCAAACTTGTAAAAGAAATAAACTGCACTAAGTTTGATGCTAGTGTAGATTTACATATTCGTCTTGGAGTAGATCCAAGAAAAGCTGACCAACAAGTACGTGGTACAGTAAGTTTACCTCATGGTACTGGTAAAACTAAAAGAGTTTTAGTTTTATGTACACCAGATAAAGAAGCAGATGCAAAAGGTGCAGGTGCTGATTATGTTGGTTTAGATGAGTTTATTACAAAAATTGAAGGCGGTTGGGTTGATATTGATGTAATAGTTGCAACGCCAGCTGTAATGCCTAAAATTGGTAAATTGGGTAAAATATTAGGCCCTCGTAACTTAATGCCAAATCCTAAAACTGGTACTGTAACTAATGATGTTGCTGCTGCTGTAAATGAAGTTAAAGGTGGTAAAATTGCCTTTAAAGTTGATAAAGCAGGTATAGTACATGCAAGTATTGGTAGAGTAAGCTTTACACCAGAAAAAATTGCTGAAAATTGTGCCGAACTTATTGGTGCAATTAATAAAATAAAACCAGCTGCTGCAAAAGGTACTTATTTCAAAGGAGTAAGCATGGCAAGTAGCATGAGCCCTGGTATTATGATTGACACAAAAGGATTTTCAAACTAAAAGCCAAGTGATGTTTTTTTCATAGCCAAAGAGTCTAGAAGTCATTAAGTAAATAATAAAACATTAATTGCTTACCAATGACAAATGACAAATGACTTTGAAAAAACAAATGACCTTGGAAAAAACAACCATTAAATTTTAGTAAAATGACTAAAGAACAAAAAAACGAAGTAATCGTTGCTCTTAAAGAAAAGTTTTCTCAGTACAGCAACTTTTATATCACAGATACAGAATCGCTTAGCGTAGCTCAAATTGGACAATTACGTAAAGCTTGTTTCGATAAAAATGTAGAAGTTAAAGTAGCAAAAAACACTTTAATTAAAAAAGCATTAGAGCAATTAGATGCTGAACGCTTTACTGGTGTATATGATAGTTTACACAATGTAACAGCATTAATGTTTAGCGAAAACCCTAAAGATCCAGCTGTTATTATTTCTAGCTTTAGAAAAGCTAATAATAATGAAAAGCCAGTTTTAAAAGCTGCCTTTATTAATGGGGATGTTTATGCCGGTGACAATAACCTTAAAACGCTTACTCAAATTAAAACTAAGAATGAGCTTATTGGTGAAGTTATTGGATTGTTGCAAAGCCCAGCAAAACGTGTATTGGCTGCTTTATTGCACCACCACGAAAAGCAAGCTGAAACTGCTGTTGCAGAATAATTAGCAAATTTGAAAATTGGTAAAATAAGCAAATTGGTTTTGCAGTTTTCACATTTTCAAATTAATAAATTTTCAAATTACCAACGCCTCTGAGGTTTAAATGTGGCAATATTTTATAACCATCCGCTGGATTTGATGAACAATCAAAAATGAAAGCGGTTTTAAAAAAGTAAAAAAATGGCAGACATTAAAGCACTAGCCGAACAATTAGTAGGCTTAACAGTAAAAGAAGTTCAAGAATTAGCAGATGTATTAAAAGCAGATTATGGTATTGAGCCAGCTGCTGCAGCAGTTGTAGTTGCTGCTGGTGGTGGTGAAGCTGCTGCTGTAGAAGAAAAAACAGCATTTGATGTAGTATTAGTTAGTGGCGGAGCTGCAAAACTTGGTGTAGTTAAAGTTGTAAAAGACTTAACTGGATTAGGTTTAAAAGAAGCTAAAGAATTAGTTGATGGTGCACCAAAAGCAGTTAAAGAAGGTGTAAGCAAAGCAGAAGCTGAAGATATTGCTGCTAAATTAAAAGATGCAGGTGCTGAAGTAGAAATTAAATAAGCATCTTCTTTCTTTTTAAAAAGAAATATAAAAAGAGGCCTCATTTGAGTGCCTCTTTTTATTTAAAGGGTTTAAAAATTGGCCATCTTAGACAAGATAGCCTTTTTTCATTATACCCTTTAGAGAAAAAATTCAGAACCCATTTAATTGCTGCAATTTGAGCTCATAATTGATGTTAAAATACTTTTAAAGAGTCTTTAATTTTGAGTGCCCAGTTAAAAATATATACAACAAGCCTGTTTAATTAACAGTTGTGTTTACTTGCACCGAACTAGTGCTAGCTACCTTTGGAAGCAATACATGATATGTTACATTAGGAGCATTTAGTGCTAAATTTTTTGTTATTTGAACATTTACCGTTTGGGTATTGCTATTGCAATCGTTGAGAGCTGTGTACGTAATATTTTGTAAACCTCCAGTTAATGCTTGCTTGCCAATAAGCAAAGTGTATTGATTAAAATCTATATTGGGTAAGCAACTTCCAGTAACCAAACTGTTAAACTCGGCTTGAGTATTAATTAACCTATACGTATTATTTAGGTTAATGTGCATTTGCATAGGCGTATTGCTACACCCATATTCTGATTCTAAAGATTTTAAAACCAATGGCCCCGAAGAACATACAACAGGTGCATCTTCTTTATTGCATTTAAATGCACTACAAACTGTTGTTAACAATAACAAAGCGAAAATTGTTTTTCTCATAAAATAAAATTTAAAAGTGATGAAATATTTTATAATATGATGATTGATTTGTTTAATTCATTGCAATGAAAATTTTACTAATATACAACTGATGGTATTGGATGAATAAGTGATGAAACAAATTGAATTTTAAACATATAATTTAGATCTGTGTTTCAATTTTCTTTAAAACAATGTCTTTTTTTCTTTGTGAAATGGGTACCAAACTGCCCCCTTCTAGCACTAAGCAACCTTGATCTTTTTTGCTAATCATTTTTATTTTATTGGGGTTTACTAGAAAGCTATGGTGTGTTCTTATAAAGCCTAAAGGCTCTAAAACGGTTTCGTATTCTTTTAAATTTTTTGAAACTAAAATAGGATTTCCGTTAGTGAAAAAGAACTTGGTATAAGTGCCTCCAGCTTCGCAATACAAAATGTCATTAACTGTGATAAAGTAAGTAGAGTCAATATCTTTTAAAACAATTTTTTTATTAAAACCATCTGTTTTATTTATTTGATTCATTAAAATTTGTAGCTGCTGCTCAACATGAGAATGGCTTATATACAGCTTAGCTTTTTCAATACTTTTTATTAAATCGCTTTGCGATATTGGCTTTAGCAAATAATCAATGGCACTTACCTTAAAAGCATCTATAGCATATTTATTGTGTGCTGTGGTAATTATCAATTGAAAGTTAATACTCGAAAGTTTATTTAATAAATCAAAACCAGTACCATCGTCCATTTCAATATCTAAAAATACAACGTCGGGCTTTACTGATTCTATTTTTTCAATGCCTGATAATACGCCATTGGCTTCAATAATTTCGTCAGTTGGCTCAACAATATGCTGAAGCATATGGCAAAGCAATTCTCTAATGGGGGCCTCGTTATCTATTATTAGAATTTTCATATTAGATATTGTTTTTGTAAATAATTGGCAAATAAATTTCTACCAAAACACCTGGTCCATTTTGTACATTTTGTATAGAAAATCTTGCATTGGTTTTAAGCTTTACGTTTAGTAAATAAATTCTATCTTTTATTATTTGGCTGGCTCTTGGCGTATGGTTTTGTTTTGATTTTGAGGTGAGATTTATTCCATTTCCATTGTCTTTAATTTCAATTTTCAATTCATTGTTAAATAGTAGAAATTTTATTTCGATTTGTCCATTATAGTCAATGCCGTTTAATCCATGTTCAATTGAGTTTTCAATAAATGGTTCAACAATCATAGAAGGAATGCAAACTTCATCTAATTCAATTTTTTCATCAACTATAAGATTATAATTAAATCTTTTCGGAAATCTTATACTCTGCAATTCTAAGTACTCGTTTAAAAAGTCAATTTCTTGTTCAATGGTAGTATAGTCTTTATAGGTGCTTTCTAGTGCTTCTCTCATTATATGTGAGAACTTTGCAAGATTTTCAGACATTTCGATATTGCTGCCATTTTTATTGGCCAAGGTTTGTAAGGCAGTTAATGTGTTAAAAAAGAAATGTGGGTTTATTCTAGCTCGATTAAGTCTTTGTTCGGTTTCTAAAACTTTTTGTTTATGCTTTTGTTGTTGATGCCTTAGTATAAAAAGAATTACACAAATAATAATAGCGATGGCAAGAATGTAAATTTTTCTTTGATTAGAAAGATTTTGAATAGTGTGTTCGTTTTTAGATTGATTGTATTTTTTTTCTAGCTCATTAATCGCAGCAACATTTTTAGAATTGAGTAAACTATCTGTAATTTTTTTTTCATTCTCTAAAGCCCACAAAGCATCTTTATAATTTTTTTCTTTCAAAGCAATTTCATAAATAAGGCTATAAGCATTTGCAATTATTGGAGGATATTTTACTTTTTGCGTTGCCCATAAACAAGAATCAGCATATTGCCTTGCCAGTTTTAAATTACCCGTATTCATAAGCAAATGCCCTTTATCACCATATAACGTGGTAAGTTGCCTAATGTCTTTTTCATTATCACAATAGTACATGGCACTGTCAATAAATGATAAAGCATCTTTATAATTTCCTTTTGCTTCGCAAATTGCATTCATTCTTGTAAAAGCAACTATGATATTTATTCTGCTGTTTGCTTTTTTAGATTCTTGTAATGCTTTTTCTACAAAACTCCATGCTTTATTAAGGTTGTCGAGGTTTTTTGTATCTTGATAATAAAAGAAATACCTTGCTGTAATTTTATTTAAAATACTGGCTTTTTGTTCGCCAGCTTTTAGAGTTTCTACAATTGGAATCGTTTTTTGAGTGTACTCAATACCTTTAGAAGATTGTTTTAATCTATTAAAAATTTGGGCAATGCTTAAGTAAGTTTCTGCCACATCTTCTGGCTTTAAATTGTTTTTATGATTTTCTAGTAACTCTAAATTGTATTGCAATGCCAAATTAAAATTAGCCAAATTTTCATAAATGTTTAAAGTAGTTTTATAATTAATGATTGGGATTAAACATTTATTTGAAACATATATTTCGTTAGATTTTAAAGCAAACGTTAAGGCACTATCCAGTTTTTTATCATTATAGTACAACAAAGCAGTTTGATGAAAAAAATCGGCAGCACAAACTGATTTTTGCTTTTGGAAGGTTTTAAATTGGTCTTGGAAAGCATTATAGTTCTCAACCTTTACAGCTATATTACAAATACAATGTTGATTTTGTGCAGTTGTAGAAGTTGAAAATAAATTTAAGATACTTATGCAGAAGAGTAACTTTAGTTTTGAATATTTTTTGTTTAAAAGTCTCATTTTGTTTCTAGGTTTATTTGCAACTTATAGTAAACAATACTAACCACCAAATTTTGACAACAAGTGATGGGTTTAATTTAATAACTGACACAGAAGAGCCTTAAAACAAAATAAAAAAACAGCCTACTATTTTACTAGCAGACTGCTTTTAAACCCAGAACCAGAAACCACTTTGAGCTATTTGTTTGTTTTTGTTTTTTCAGAATTCCTTTTTTTTAAAGGGAAAATCTAATTTAATGTGAAGCACATTTCTTTGAAAAGAACCCTGAAATTAACAAATACTTTGAAAAGCTCTAATACACAATAACAGGCATTGTATTACTTTTTATTTGGTCATTATAAAAACTTAAATAATAAGTTCCAGCCTTAAGATTACTTATTTTTATTGGCAAGTTGTTGTTTCCTTTTTTTACTAAAGCAACAGCGTTTACAATTACTCTACCAGTAACATCTGTTATAGCATACTTCATCTCACCATCTTTTGTTGCATTAAGTTTTACATTTAAACTACCAGCTTTTATTGGCTGAGGATATACCTCTTCAATTGAAAATTTATTTGTACCTATATATATTTTTCTTGTATTACTAAAGGTCACTTTTCCGTCTTTATCCATCATTTTTAAGCGATAGTAGTAATAACCATCTTCTTTATTTGAAGCATCTACTGTTGAGTATTTATTTGCAGCTGAGGCTTTTATTACTTCTATTGATTTAAAATCTACACTGTTAGTGCTTTTTTCAACTTCAAAATGATAAGGGTTTGAGCCTGCACTTACCTCCCAATTTAGTTTAACCAACTTTCCTTCTTGTGAAGTATTAAAACTTAGAAGCTCTATAGGTAAAATACTTGCGTCACTTGTAACACCCCAAGGCGATAAAGCTGTAATACCGGTTGCTGTTCTTGAATAAAAATTAGGCAATACAGAAGTAGCCCCAGCCGAACCAGTTGCATAGGTTATACTATTGCTTCCATTGCTACGAACAATACCACAGGCCGATCTACTAAACAAGCTTCCTTCGTTGCCAGCATTCCAAAAGAATGTTAAGCTATAGTTATTACTTCCAGCATTTTTCTCTGTTAAGTTCCAAGTTACATTTAAATGTCTGTTGGCATTGGTAGTAATAATTGGTGCAGCATCTACAGCAACAGTAATAGAATCGTTGGCACCAGATGTGTTTGAAACGCTTACAGGATTGTAAGAAGTTAAAGTGCCAACAGGGAATTGAGTTCCTGCTCCAGCGGGAACAGCAGTAATAAAACCTCCTGTGGTTACATCTGCTCCATTTTCTAAACTTGTAGCAACGTAACTGCTACTACTTGCAGAACCAATTAAGTTGTGTGGAGCCCTTAATGTAAAATTATTCGTTAAAATTTTACCATTATCAAAATCTAAAACACCCGTAATGTTTAAATTGCCATTTAAAACTACATTTGATGGGTTATTAATTCTAACATCTCCATTAATAACTCTTAAGTTGTTTGTAAATTGTTTTGCTGTGCCATCAAAAACAAACATGCCACTATTGGTAGTACTAATGTTTGAGTTTGTACCCACATTGATGCTATCTTTTAACGAAAGAGTATTACCATTAATAGTTAGTGAAGTATTATTACCCATAAATAAACCACTTACTGCTCTATTTGCAGCTGGAACGGTTGATGTAATTACTGGATAATTAGAAAGACCAGAAGGGATTGATATTTCATCATCTTGATTAGGCAATCTATTACAACCCCAATTGCCAGCAAGGCCCCATGTACTATTTAGTGCTCCAGTCCAATTATTCGTAGAAGAAGTTTTAGTAATAGTTGCCACCGATGATGTATCTACAGCACCACAGCCAGTATTACTTTCTGTAAAATAGGTGCCTGCAGTATTGGTAATTAATGGATTGGCTTCACCTAAGCCAACTCTATCTACTCTGTACACTCTAAAATCGCCAAAAGTGGTAGTGTTGGGTACGGCTGTACTTGTAACAATTATGGGTGCATCGTTTTGGTCAAACACCATTTGTAAGCCATAATATTTAGTACTACCAGCACTAATTGAATTATTTTGAAAGTAATTACTTACAATGCTTGCAAAGTTTGTACCAGCATTTATACTTGTAAGCAAAACTGTTCCTGTACCATAATCATCAGCACTAACAAAATATAATTTACCAGCTTTGTTAATGCCCATGCCAAACCCATATTCACATAATCCACCATTGATTTTTTGAAAAGTGCCACCATTTATAGAACGATAACCTGAAGAAACTCTACTGTCGGCAAAAACTGTTTTTTCTTGTCTAAAGCCAACATAAATGGTATTGTCGAATGTGCATTCTATTTGTGCATAATGTCCAAATTCTATAATTCCTGCTGCTGCATTATTTACTACATTGGTTTTTGATACTCTAAATATTTTCACTCTTCCATGCAATTGAGTATGAGAAACTACTTGGCTTTTGTCTAATTCATCGGTAAATGTTATAAAAGAATTGCCATTCATATCTACTGCTACGTCTAAAGAACCAGCATCATAATTTAAAAAACCTGAGTTGCTCCAAACCCCATTAATTTTTGTAAACACGATTGGTCTGTAATTTCCTGTACTGGCTTGCTTCATAGAAGTTGCAAAAGAAATTACGCCATAAGGATTAATGCTAATAGCTGAATGTTTGCATGTATCAGATAAAGTACTCCAGCCAAAATTTTCTTGTACCCAAGCTGTTCCATTCCATTTCTTAAATTGAGCAAAACCATTAGATGATACAAAACTTACATAGCATGTTCCATCTGGATGAAAGGTAATATCAGTTGTATTCTCATCTACTTTGCTACCAGTAATTGCAATGCCACTTCCTACATTAGTCCAAACATTATTCTCAAATTTTTTAACCACAACATCATTAGTAGTTTTTCTTACTTTAACAACCCATAGCACTCCAGTTGGACTAGTTGCTGCACTCATAGCTGCATTATCTGCATCATTATCATTCAAGTCTGCAAGATTGCCACTATAAGTTTCATAGTTATCAAAACTTCTGTGCCATAAGCTAGTTACATTGTTACTAGTATTTGATGATTGTAAATAAGCTTTAGAACCTCCACAAATAGGACTGCCACTTACTGTAAAGCTTGGCTTTGGTGGAGCACTACAATTTAGTTGACGTACATTGGCTTTAAAGCGTTGTGTAGGTTCTGTGTAGCATACAAAAAGTTTATCGCTAAGGTCTGCATCTATACTTATATCACTTACTGTTGTAGTGTTGCCTTTAGGATTACCAAGATTGCTCCATGTGTTTGCAAAAGCATCGTGCTTGTAAATAGTAAATGCACCACTTCCAGCTTTAAAACCTACAACAGCACTGTTATCTCTCGTAATAAATAATTCATTTTCTGCATTAGTGCCTGTAACACCAAGGCTCCCAGTAATGTCTGCCCAAGAATTTCCACTGCGTTTAAAAATTTTAAGGGCATTGCTTATGCCTGCATCTACATAGCTTATTACAGCTGCTCCTACTTTATCTAATTTAATAGCACAACTGCTAACAGCACCAGTAGAAAATCCTTCAGTGCCTACTGTGCTCCAGGTTGTTGCAGATAAATCGTATTTTTTTAATGTTGCTTTATTTGCTGCATTAGCATCTCTATACAATACATACACATCGCCCAAATAATCAACATCCATATCAATGGATGAGCTTAAACCTGCAGATAAACCAGTGCCAGTAATATTGCTCCAAGTGCTAGATGTATTATTTCTTTCGTAAACTGATACTTTACCGTTTGAGTAGCCCTCATCTAAACAAGAAACATACACGTTGGCATTGGGGCTTACAACAATTGAAATTAACGAAGCATCTCTTAATGAACCTGCTCCATCATCGCTCCAAGAAGAGCCATTGTAACGCATAACTCTTAATCTATTTCCTGAAGTTGCTTCACTATAAGCTACATAAACAACATTGCCAGAAACGGCAATAGCACAATGGCTTACAGCACCAACAGAAATACCCGCAGTGCCTAAAATACTCCAAGTGCTTCCATTAAATCTTCTAACTGTAAGTTTGTTACTGGTTGCTGCATCTCTATAAGCAACGTAGATGTGGCCATTGGATTTACTTACAGCCATTGCACTATAAGTAGCACTATCTGCTGTAAAATTTGAGCTATCAGTTACAGCCCAATTTAAACCAACTTGTGCGTTGCTTTTTGTATTACCTACAAAAAGGAATAAAGCTAAGCCAGTTAATAAATGAGTAATTTTTAATTTCATAATAATAGTTTATTTGTGTACGAAAGTATTTTGGTACACTACGCTAATTTTTTGAAATTGAAAACTGATTGAGTTTAAATAACAAGTGAATACTTTAGTGTAATAGATGTATGTAGGTTATTAAAAAATAAGACTATAAAATCAACACGAAATTTAAAATTAATTCTTTGCTAGCACTTTTTAAAGGTACAAGTAAGGTGTTTTATTAAGTTAAAGTAGTAGGCTTAATAGCATTACAAAACAGATAGGATTGCAATTTTCAGAATATTAATGGGTTGAGTTTTCGTTAAAAAAACAGTTATACCAATCCAATAAAAAATTTAGAAATCAAACTAACTTACATATCATTACTTTTGCCCACTTTTTAAAAGTTAATCATGTTAGATAAGTTAGAAGCCATAAAAGCCAAGTTCGATCAAACAGGAATTGCTTTAACCAATCCAGAAATTATTGCAAATCAAAAAGAATTTGGTAGGTTAAGTAAAGAATATAGAGCTTTAGAAAAAATTGTACAACCATACGAAAGATATTTAAAAGTATCGGCAGATTATGAGTTTGCAAAAGAGGGTTTAAGTAGTAGTGATGAAGATATGAAAGAATTAGCCAAAATGGAATTGCCCGATTTGGAAATTGAAAAAGAAACACTCGAAAAACATCTTACTCAATTACTAATACCAAAGGATCCACAAGACGATAAAAATGCCATTCTTGAAATTAGAGCTGGAACTGGAGGTGATGAAGCCAGTTTGTTTGCAGGAGATTTATTAGGCATGTATTTGAGGTATTGCTCTAAAAAAGGTTGGAAAGCCAATATAGTAAGTGAAAGTGAAGGCACTGTTGGTGGATATAAAGAAGTTGTTGTAGAAGTTGAGGGCGAAGATGTATATGGAACTTTAAAATTTGAAAGTGGTGTGCATCGTGTACAAAGGGTGCCAAATACCGAAACTCAAGGACGTGTACACACAAGTGCTGCTACAGTAGCTGTAATGCCAGAGGCCGAAGAGGTAGATTTTGAACTTAAAGAAAGTGACGTAAAAATGGAAACTGCTCGAAGTGGTGGAGCTGGTGGACAAAACGTAAACAAGGTTGAAACAAAAGTATTTTTAACACACGTTCCCACTGGTGTGGTAGTTGTTTGCCAAACCGAACGAAGTCAGCTTGCTAATAGAGAAAAAGCCATGAACATGCTGCGTACAAAATTGTATGAAGAGCAAGTTCGCAAACACGAAGATGAAATTGCACGCCAACGTAAAACCCTAGTAAGTACTGGCGACAGAAGTGCCAAAATTAGAACCTATAACTGGCCACAAGGTAGAGTTACAGATCATAGAATTAACTATACTAGTTACAATTTGGATAATGTAATAAATGGAAACATAGATGATTTTATTGAGCAATTGCAAATGGCTGAAAATGCCGAAAAAATGGCAACTGAAAAATAACAATACTCAACAATTTATACAAGCCATCGTTTTTTTAAATGATGGCTTTTTTGTTGTTCCATTTCATTATATTAACCTATAATTTTGCCCCATGAATACCTCAAACAATATTGCCATTTTTGCAAGTGGTGCAGGTAGCAACGCACTTAAAATTGTAGAACACCCAACTCTTAAAAACCAAGTTAAACTTATAGTGTGCAATAAGCCAAATGCTGGGGTTTTATCAATTGCACAAAATTTTGAAATTCCGGTTTTAATGATAACCAAAACTAAGTTCGATGAAGATGGTTTTGTACAGGAATTGAGAAATGCGGGTATCGATAAAATTGTATTAGCTGGTTTTTTATGGAAAATTCCATTGCCATTAATAAAAGCATACCCAAATTGTATAATAAATATTCACCCTGCTTTATTGCCAAAGTATGGTGGCAAAGGAATGTATGGTCATTTTGTGCACGAGGCAGTTTTACAGGCTAAAGAAAAAGAAACTGGGATTACTATTCATTATGTAGATGAATTTTATGATCATGGACAAATTATTATGCAAGCGAATTGTACATTAAATGAGTTGGATAATGCACATACTGTAGCAAAAAAAGTACAAGTTTTGGAGCATAAGCATTTTGCAGTTTCACTTGCCTTATTGTGGAGCTAATGCTAGTTTTTTTGAAATGCTATTTTTAGAAAACTCAATTATTTGCCCTGCTTGCAAATTACCAATTGCGATATCTCCAATAGCTACTCTTAATAATCGTAAGGTTGGATAACCAATAGCAGCAGTCATTTTTCTAACTTGCCTGTTTTTGCCTTCGGTAATGGTAATACTTATCCAGGAGGTAGGTATGTTTTTTCTTTCTCTTATTGGTGGGTTTCTTTCTTGTATTCCATCTATCTCACTTTTATTTAAAATGCTAGCAATACATGGCAGTGTTTTATACACTTTTCCATTGGCATTGATGATAACGCCTTGTTGTAGTTTTTTAATAGCTGCATCATTAATAACACCTTCAATCTGAACCCAATATGTTTTTTTTATTTGACTATTAGGATGCAGTATTTGTTTGTTTAAAGAGGTGTCGTTTGTTAATAAAAGTAAACCTTCACTATCATAATCTAATCTGCCTATAGGATATACATTTGATGGTACTTTAAAAAAATCTTTAAGGCATAGCTTACCATCATCACTTGTAAATTGTGATAATACATTGTATGGTTTATGTATTATAAAATATCGATTCATGATTCTATAAAAACAAAAAAGCCCCACAACTAAGTAGAGCTTTAATATATAGATGGGTTAGTAAGTAAAGGAATAATTAAATTCCTAATACAATATTAAAGTTAGTTTTTACTATATCAAAATATTTACTATTGTTTTTTATCAACATTTATTTTTAAAATGTGAATTGCATAAATTAAGTTGTAAACAATTTTAAACAATTTTATTATTAAACCTAAGAAAATAAAATTTTGAAGCACGCTGAAACTTATTGATATCAATGCTTTCGGAATTTTAAATTGGTGTTTATCGAAATATTTATTTTCTAAAATCATTGCAGGCTTGTTGTTACATTTGCTCATATTTTTTTAGTATGAAATTTAACACACCTCAAAATTTACAAGTAATTGCCACTTTAATTGATGCAAGTATTTTAGGTAATGCTCATAACCAAGCAATTGGTATAAATGAAATTCACAAAGTAACTGAAGGTGATATATGCTTTGTAGATCATCCAAAGTATTACAACAAATGTTTGCAAAGCAAAGCAACAATCATCATCATTAATAATAAAGATGTTGAAATTCCAGATGGTAAAACTTTGTTGTATTGCAATGATCCTTTTGAAGCCTATTTAAAAATAGTAGATGCCTACAAGCCTTTTGTAGCAAGTTCTGTAGCTATTAGTGCTAATGCAACTTTTGGAAAAAATACTATTATAATGCCTAATGTGTTTATTGGTGATGGTGTAGTACTTGGTGATGATTGTGTGATACACCCAAATGTAACCATACATAGTGGAACAATAATTGGCAATAATGTAATAATACAAAGTGGTAGTGTAATTGGTAGTGATGCATTTTATTACAACACTAAAAAAAACAGAGAGGTATGGTTTAAAAGAATGAAGAGTTGTGGCAATGTTTTAATTGAAGATAACGTTGAAATTGGTAGTGGTTGCACCATTGATAGAGGCGTTACAGATAGTACAATAATTGGTAAAGGCACTATAATGGATAATCAAGTACACATAGGCCACGATGTTACAGTAGGTAAAAACTGTTTGTTTGCA
Organism: Chitinophagaceae bacterium; assembly: GCA_049242885.1. Classification (GTDB taxonomy): domain Bacteria; phylum Bacteroidota; class Bacteroidia; order Chitinophagales; family Chitinophagaceae; genus CAIVPM01. Next base: position 549 of record JBMLOQ010000142.1, on the reverse strand, counting down.
GCACAAGTAGGTATTGCTGGAGCTACAATTATTGAAGATGGTGTAACACTTTGGGGTCAAGTAGGAGTGAATAAAACAATTACAATTGGTAGTGGTGCAGTAGTTATGGGACAAAGCGGTGTTGTAGGAAACATTGATGGCAATAAAATGTATTGGGGTACACCCGCTATAAATTTTGGAGATAAAAAACGTGAAAGTGTTTGGATAAAAAGAATACCAGAGTTATGGAATAAAATAATGGGGTAAACAAATTGTACTAGCTTTTCTTAAGATTAATATCTCCTTTAATATCGAAACTAGAATTATTATTCACAAAGTCTCCTCTATAATCAACTTTTAAATTAAATCTATTAACGAAGGAGTTGACGTGCAGCTACTGTTAATTACTTACACATTGGCAATTGCACAATTTAAAATTAAAACGGTAGTAAAAACTTGTTTCATAATGCTTCATTTAGATAATAAAAGTATGCATTTTAAAATTCAAAAAAATTTTAAACGCTTATGTTTTAAGTTTGCTAAAAATTAATAGCATAACATGCAAATAAG
>JBMLOQ010000141.1:0-27802 GCA_049242885.1 Chitinophagaceae bacterium | reverse complement strand
ATAAGCCTCAATAAATTTATTAGCGAAACTGGCTATTGCTCTCGCAGAGAAGCTGATAACTTAATTGCAACTGGGCGTGTTTTATTAAATAACAAAACAGCTAAATTAGGAAACAGATATAGTATTGGCGATAGTGTTGAAGTTGATGGAAGTATAATTACTACTGAAAAAAAAAGCAAGAAAAAAGAAAAACTTATTTACCTAGCATTCAATAAACCAGTTGGCATTACTACTACAACAGAGGAAAACATAAAAGGCAATATCATTTCTTTTATAAATTACCCTAAAAGAATTTTTCCAATTGGTAGGCTTGATAAAGATAGTGAAGGCTTAATTTTTTTAACTAACGACGGAGATATTGTAAATAAAATTTTACGTGCTGGCAACAACCACGAAAAAGAATACATAGTTAGAGTAAACAAATCTATTGATGGTTTTTTTACTCAAAAAATGGCAAGTGGTGTACGAATTAAAGAAGGCTTAACGAAGCCATGTGTTGTAAAAAAAATCAGCTCCCACACCTTTAAAATTATATTAACTCAAGGTTTAAACAGGCAAATACGTAAAATGTGTGAAGCCTTTGAATACAAGGTTATTAGCTTGCAAAGAGTAAGAATTATGAATGTACATTTAGGAAAAATTGCTCTTGGAAAATATAGATTATTAAGCGACGTTGAAGTTGCTGAATTGTACGATTTAGTAAAATATTCGAGTAAAGAATAGCATAAACTACATAGCCATTGCAAATGCAATGGCTATGTAGTTTATGTGTTAATTTTTAATACTAATCGGGTTTATTACCATGTAAAAAAGTATTGATAGTAGAAAAATTAGTTTCTTCTTTTTCATTTTTATTTACAGTAATATTACTGTAAAAATTTTCTACAGAAGCTAGGGTATTGTTACCAAACAATTCCATGTTTCTTCTTACATAAGCTGGTACAGTATCAAATTCATTACCTGCATCAGAACCATTCATATTAAATGATAGATTGCGTAACTTTTGAATTCTTTCTTGAGCTCTTCGTTTTTGAATTTCATCTTCACTTAAATCTTCAACAACATTTACTGAAGCTGCAACATTGTTTTCCTCCACCTTGTTTTTAACTTCAAAATGCAATTCTTCAATTTCATTTTCCTCTTCAATGTTGCCACTATTATTTTCCTGAAGTGTTGGCTTATTATTTAACTCTGCACCTTCTTTAATACTCAACTCAAAACGAAAAGGATTTGTTGTTTCTTCTGCTTGAGTTTGTTGCTCTTGTGGTGGTAAACTGCTATAAACATTTACAGGTTTACTTAGCAAAGTAGTAGCTGCCTTTTGTTCTGGTGCTAATGGTTTTTCTACCATTACCATTCTTGCTATAGACTCTTCTTGTGTGTTTGCTAATACATCAACCTCAGTGGCAGTAGAATTCTTGTTTACAAGTTCTACTGGAGCATCTTGTAACATATTGTTTACTAAAGATAAATTGCTTGAAATATTTGTTGATGATGCTAATTCCAATTCAAAAATTTCGGTTTCCCTTGCATCAAGCAATTGCTCTCTTTGTATATCAAAATCAGTAAACAAATTTCCTACACTAACAGTTGCATCATAAGCTTCAAATCCTGTTGGTTCTACCAAGGTAGGAGCATACATATTGTCATCTGCAAAAGGTATTGCTTGTTGTGTAAGTTTAGGCTCCACAGGCTTTGGCGTTTCTTCTTCACCCAAAGTAAAAATTACTTTTGCTGGAGCTTGTTCTTTTTTTACAACTGGTGCAACCTTTTCAAAAGGATCTTTATGCTCAAATCCAGTTGCAATTAAAGTAATACCTAGTTTTTTGTCTAACGTATTATCATTACCCATACCAACAATTACATCAGTAAATTCTCCTGCTTGGCTGCGTAAATGATTACTTATTACTTCTAACTCATCCATAGTGCACTCATAATCTCCTTCTGGGCTATTAATATTTAGCAATATCCATTTAGCCCCTTTAATTTCACTATCGTTGAGTAATGGAGAATTTAATGCTTCTTCTATTGCCAATTGTGCTCTATTTTCACCTTCAACTGCACTGTTACCTAAAACTGCTACTCCACCATTTTTCATTACCGTACAAACATCGGCAAAGTCAACAATAATGTGGCCCTTACTATTTATAACATCTGTAATACACTTTGCTGCAGTTGCCAATACATTATCTGCTTTACTAAACGCTTCACGCATTTTAAGATTACCATATTGCTCTCTTAACTTATCGTTACTAATTACAAGTAAAGTATCTACATGAGGCTTTAGTTCTTTAATTCCTTCTTGAGCCTGTTGCATTCTACGTGGCCCTTCAAAAGAGAAAGGTGTAGTTACAATACCCACAGTAAGTATGTTTAAATCTTTGCAAACTTTTGCAACAATGGGTGCACCTCCTGTGCCAGTACCTCCACCCATTCCAGCAGTAATGAAAGCCATTTTAGTATTAACTTCTAAAATGCTCTTTATTTCTTGCAACGATTCTTCAGTTGCTGTACGCCCAACATTAGGGTTTGCACCAGCACCTAAGCCTTGTGTTGAAGCAGGGCCTAATTGTATTTTATTAAGTACATTACTTTGTTCAATGGCTTTTGCATCTGTATTGCAAATTACAAAATCTACGCCTTCAATTTCTTGAGATTGCATAAAATTTACTGCATTACTGCCACCACCACCAATACCTATCACTTTTATGATAGAGGATTTTTGTTTTGGTAAATCAAAGTGAATCATAAGGTAAAAAATTTCAGATTAAATATACAGGATTAAGGTTGTTATACTTTTATAAAGTAGTATCTTCTTCTTCTTTAAAAATTTCGATAATATTGTTTTTCATTTTATCCCAAAAATTAAGCTTTTGTTTACGATGCTTTATTTCTTCTTGATTAATAGCAGAAGGAACTTCGGCAACTGGTGTTACATCATTTTCAGCCTCTGGCAACACCTCTTCTTTTGTTAATTTTTTAGGAACTTCTATTTTTTTAAATTGCTCTGCAAACTCTTTATATCTATTCTCGTAGTCGCTATATCCTTTTAAAATTAAGCCAATACAAGTACTATACATTGGTTTTTTCAACTCTTCAATATGGTTTGGTGCTAAATGTTCTATTGGCAAACCAATTCGTGCATTTAATCCTGTTGCATATTCTGTTAACTGAATCAAGTGTTTTAATTGAGAACCACCACCAGTTAAAATTACACCACCATTTAAACTTCTATTATCTAACCCTACTTGCTTTAAGTGATACACAACAAAGTCTAAAATTTCTCCCATTCTTGCTTGGATAATTTGACTAAGATTTTTAACACTTATTTCTTTGGCAGGCATTCCTTTTAAACCTGGTATGGTAATATAAGCATTGGCATTTGCTTCGTTACTTAAGGCACTTCCAAACTGAATCTTCATGGCTTCAGCCTGATTTTTTAACACCCCTAAACCTTGTTTAATATCATTTGTAATATTTTCTCCTCCAAAAGGAATTACAGCAGTGTGCTTTAAAATTCCTTCGTGAAAAACAGCAATATCACTTGTACCACCACCAATATCTAAAATTACTACTCCAGCTTCAAAATCAACTTCACTCATTACAGCACTTGCACTTGCCAAAGGCTGTAATACTAGATCTTTTGTAATTAATTGGCTTCGAGTAACTGCTCTATTAATATTTCGAATAGCATTTCTATCACCAGTGATTATATGAAAATTTGCTCCAACTTTTACCCCATTGTAACCCACAGGATCTTTGATGCCTTGTATATTATCTATATGAAAGTCTTGAGGAATAACATCGATAATTTGATCACCAGCGGGAATAAATGTTTTTCGTTGATTGTCGATTAAAATATCAATCTCACTTCTTTGAATTTCAATTTCAGAATCTTGCCTTACAATATCTCCTCTTGTTTGTAAACTTTTAATGTGATGCCCAGCAATACCTACATAAACCTCATTAATTTCTAAATCAGGATTACTGTTATAACAATTTTGCAAAGCTTGTTGTATAGCTTTTATTGTTAAATCAATATTTAAAACCTGACTTGCTTTTACTCCATTGCTATTGGCTCGCCCAAATCCTAAAATTTCTAATTTGCCCTGCTCATTTTTACGACCTGCAATGGCTGCAATTTTAGTTGTTCCAATATCTAAACCTACTATAATGGGTGCATCGTGCTGATTCATACAAATAATTTTTCTCTTTGAGTGAAGTATAATAGCTAAATGGGTTCGTATTTCATAAGATACACCATAGGCTTTTACACCTTTAAACAATAGATAACGATTTAATGCATTCTTTATTGCACAAATTCCTAAAAAATATTTAAAAGAACTTAAAAGCTAAATTTTAGCGTTGCCTTTGAATAGTATCTGATTGTAAATTTGTTGTACTTACAAGCGAATCTTTATTACTATTTAAAGAATCCAAACTCAAATTTTGGGCAACATAATTACTTTGTGTTGCTACAATTTGATTTTTAAACCTCACATCAATTGCACTATATTTTTCTACACCAAATTGTGTAAATATTTTAGTATAAAATGTTTTTACTTTATTAAATTTTTCATCAATATCACCATCATCCCCAAAAAATATTTTTTGATTTCCCATAGCAGTACTAAGTTCAAAACTACCGGTTATGGTAATATTTAACTGTGCAATTTGACTTTGCAAAATGCTATCTTTTGCTATGGCATTACTTATTTTTTTAACTTGCATTAGTAATGCAGAATCTGTTGAAGATAAAACTAAGTTGCTGCTTGGGAAACCAGTAATTACTAAAACTCTAGCTAATGTTGTATTAGTAACTGGCAACCTTTTGCCTGCACTATCTAAAAAGAAAGTTGCACCATCTAAAGAAAACAATCTTGCTATGGGATTTCGTTGTTGAAGCAGAACTTTTAGCTTATGTTGAGCATCAAAAAACAAATCGGCATTTTGTACCCATTCATTTTTTTCAATAGCTTTTTCAATAGCTTGAATGTCAATTTTTTTAATACTAGTACTTTGTAAATTGTAAGCTGCTCTAATAATTTCTTCTATGGATTTTTTATTTACAAAACTTTGTTGTTGCTGGTTAGTAATTTCTATTTCAATACTAGTACAGAAACCAGTTTGCTTTTTTTGCATGGCTACAAAAAACAAAACAACCACAGCTAGCAAAATTGCTATCCAAATGGCTTGTATTATTTTATGTTTTAGCGTCATTATTTTGTATTAAGAATTTCTTTTATAGGATTAATTAAAGTATCAATATCTCCAGCACCTGCCATAACTAAAAGTTGTGGTTTTTGTTGCTGAACATAGGTTAATAGGTCAGTTTTTGATAAACATTGCTTACTATCCATTGATATTTTTTCCAACAACCAATTACTAGTAACACCTTCAATTGGCAATTCTCTTGCTGGATAAATGGGCAGCAACACAAGGTCATCAACAGTGCTTAATACATCTGCAAAATCATTTACTAAATCTTGTGTACGTGAAAATAAATGTGGTTGAAAAACAAGGGTTAATTTTTTTGATCCAAACATACTTTTTACACCAGTTATCAAAGCTTTTAGCTCTTGTGGATGATGGGCATAATCGTCAATAAAAGTAACGCCAGTATTTGTACCATTATCTAAAGAAATGTTATATACAGGTTTTATAATATATTCAAATCTTCGTTTAACTCCCTTAAACTCTTTAACAGCTAGGGTAATTTTTTCATCGTCAATATTCAAATATTTTGCCACACTTATAGCAGCAATGCAATTTTCTATGTTATGCAATCCGCCCATAAATAATTGCAGTTTTGGCAAAAACCAATTGGTATTTACTACATCGAACTCATAATAACCCTCTTTAACTTCTAGGTTTGTTGTGTAAGTATTTGCATGGCTATTATTGTAATCATAGGTACATATATCTTTTGTTGTAAAATCGTTGGCACATGGCAAATTATGTTTTACTATCAAACACCCATTATGCTCTATTTTTTTACTAAAATCAACAAATGCATTTATAACCTCATTGGCGGTACCATAAATATCTAAATGATCAGCATCCACACTTGTAATTATTGCAATGTTGGGATTTAGTTTTAAAAAACTTCTATCATACTCATCAGCCTCAACAACAATTACATCTTTTCCATTTTCAGATGGGCTATGCCAGTAATTGGTATTGTAATTTGCAGCAATTCCTCCTAAAAAAGCAGTACAGCCATAGCCACTATGCCTTAAAATATGAGCTACCATACTACTAGTAGTTGTTTTGCCATGAGTTCCTGCAATAGCAATAGTATAAGTATTAGCTGTAATCCATTGTAAAATATCGCTTCGCTTTACTACTACATAGCTGTTTGTTTTATAATAATTTAACTGTGGGTTATTTGGTGGAATAGCAGGTGTATAAACAATTAATTTTGCTTTTTCATTTACCAACTCTAGGGCATCATCAAAAATTATATTAATGCCTTCTTCTTGCAATTGAGTAGTTAAGGCAGTTTGCGTTTTATCGTATCCTTCAACATTAAAACCTTTTGCATTGCAGTATCTTGCAATGGCACTCATACCAATACCACCAATACCAATAAAATAAATAGTATCGCCTACAATAAGATTTAATTCTTGAATCTTATTAATTATAGTATTTTGATGATTATTTTCCATTTAAATAATTGAGTATTGATGTTGCTATTGTTTCATCTGCATTAGTAATTGCTAATTTTTCCATTTGCAGTTGCATATTTTTTTGAAGAGATGGATTAGACAGCAATTGCAAAGCTGTACTTACCAATTGTGTATTTGCTTCACTATCTTTTACAAGCAAAGCCGCATTTTTTTGAACCAAATGTTGTGCATTTACTGTTTGATGATCTTCTGCTGCAAATGGATATGGCACAAAAACAGTTGGTTTTTTTGCCACACAAATTTCTGCCACACTCATAGCACCAGCTCTACTAATTACAACATCAGCAGCAGCATAGGCCATTTCCATTTTTTCGATAAATATGTTTATCCAAATTCCATCTCTTGAATGTTTAGCATATAAGAGTGCATTTGTTTTTCCAGTTTGCCAAATTACTTGCACGTTATTTTGACTAAACTTATCAATATCATTAGCAATAGCCTCGTTTATTGATTTTGCACCTAAACTTCCGCCAATTATAAGTAATGTTTTTTTGCTAGGCACTAACCCAAAAAATGCTAGTGCTTCCTCTTTTGTAATAATACTTTGTGCAATACTTGCACGAATGGGATTGCCTGTAATTTTTATTTTTTGAGCAGGAAAAAATTTCTCCATCCCATCTGAAGCCACAAATATTTGAGTTGCTTTTTTTCCTAGTTGAATGTTTGATTTTCCAGCAAAGGAATTACTCTCGTGTATAAATGTTGGTATATTTTTAAACTGACAATATCTTAATACAGGAAAACTACTATAACCACCTACGCCAATAGCTGCTGTTGGCTTAAACTCACTTACAATATTTTTTACTTGAAAAAAACTTTTTATTAGTTTAAATGGAAGACTAATATTTTTTAATAAAGAAGTACGATTAAATCCAGCAATATCTAGCCCTTTAATATTGTATCCAGCTTGTGGCACCTTCTCCATTTCCATTTTTCCATTTGCACCTACAAACAATATTTCACAATTAGGGTGTTGCATTTTTAAAGCATTTGCAATGGCAATGGCTGGAAAAATATGTCCACCAGTACCTCCACCAGCAATTAAAAAAGCTTGTTTTAATCCATTAAATGGCTTAACATTATTGATGTTACTATCGTGATAATTATTACTCAACTTTTAACTTTTATTTTAAAGCCCCTCTTTTTGAGAGATTGGGGAAGCTTCTTTTTCAATTTGCCTTCCTACACTTAATATAATTCCTATACTTGCACAAGTAAATAAAAACGAACTCCCTCCCATACTCACTAAAGGCAAAGTAACCCCAGTAACAGGAACTACACCAACACTTACAGCCATATTGGCTAAAGCCTGAATCATTAAGGTAAAGCTTAACCCAATCGTTAAAAATGCACCAAATGCATAAGGACAATTTCTAAATATTCGTATACATCTAAACAAAAAAAGTATATAAATAAACATAATTATCATAGCTCCAAGCAAACCATATTCTTCAATAATTACTGCAAAAATAAAATCGTTATAAGCTTGAGGCAGAAAGTTACGAGCTACAGAATTGCCTGGACCTAAACCAAAAAATATACTACCATTTGCAATGGCCATGTTGGCTTGGTCTCTTTGTGTAATTTCTTTTTTAGCTGCACTAGGATACATAAAATCTTCGACCCTACTTACCCAAGTACCAATTCTGCCTTTACTTGCAACAGCTTCGAATAAACTATTTTTATAATCATTATCTAATTCTAACTTATGTTTTTCGCTTGCTAGACCTACTAAAAAAATTACTGGCAATGCTGCAATACCAATTACTGCTAATAAGTATTTTGTATTTACTCTTCCAATAAACATTAACAACATGGAAGTTGCACCAGTAAGTAATGCATTTGATAAATTAGCAGGCATAATAAGTATGCAAATTATTGCTACTGGTATGATACAAGGCAGAAATCCTTGCTTAAAACTTTTAATTGTATCTTGTTTTTTACTAAGTACTTTAGATAAATACATAAACAATGCAAGCCTAGCTAAATCACTAGTTTGTATTGTAAGATTGATGATTGGCACTTTAATCCAACGGCTACCATCATTAATCTTAGCTCCAAAAAACAAAGTATATAAAAGTAATGGTATAGAAAGTAAAAACAGTACAGTAGCAATACGAGAGTATAGTGTATAATTTACTTGATGTAAAAAGTAAATAACTAAAAGACCTATTACGCTAAATACAATTTGCTTAAATAAGAAAACTTCATTATTGCCATGATGCTTTTTGTAAGCTAAGCTACCAGTTGCACTATACACAACTAATATAGAAATTAATGATAAAAGTATTACTATACCCCATATAAACTTATCTCCTTTCGCTCGCAAAAGCAAGGATTTACCAGTGTTTTGCAACTCTGGCATTTCTGCAAATAGTTTATCTGAGGCTTGTTTTAGCATACTATAAATTCATTACTGCTTCTTTAAACTGCTTGCCCCTATCGTTGTAATCTACAAACAAATCAAAACTTGCACATGCTGGACTTAGTAATACGGCATCACCTTTTGATGCATTTTTAAATGCAGCTTCAACACAAGCTTTTGCAGTTTTTGTTTCCACAATTACTGGCACTAAACCTTTAAAAGCAGCTTTTATTTTTTTATTGTCAGTACCCAAGCATATTATTGCTTTTACACGGTTTTTTACCAAATCGGCTATTAAAGTATAATCGTTGCCCTTATCTACACCACCAAGAATCAATACAGTTGGCTGCTTCATACTTTCTAAAGCATACCATGTACTATTCACGTTTGTTGCCTTACTGTCGTTAATAAATTCTACACCACGAACAGTAGCAACAAATTCCATTCTGTGTTCTAAGCCACTATAAGAAGTTACAGACTCCCTAATTTTTTCTTTTCTTATACCTACAACATCAGCTGCAATACAAGCAGCCATGGTGTTTTGTACATTATGTTTGCCTTTTAAAGCAAAGTCGTATATACTCATGCTTATTCTTTCTTCATGTGCACGAAGCATCATGTTGTCGCCTTTTATAAAGGCTGTTTGTTTTAATTCTTTGTTCATGGAAAATGAGAGGAGGTTAGTATTTAATAAAAATTTTGATAAATTATTGTTGATGACTTCATCGTCAGAATTGTAAATAAAACAATCGCTTTTTGTTTGATATTTAGCGATATTGAACTTTGCTTGTATATAATTATCCATTTGATAATTATATCTATCCAAATGATCTTCAGTTATATTCAATAATATTGCAATATCTGGCCTAAAGGTTTGTATATCATCCAATTGAAAACTACTAATTTCTGCTACATACCAATCTTTAGGATCTGTTGCTATTTGCCTTGCTATACTAAACCCAATATTGCCAACTAAAGCACAACTTACACCAGCTTGCTGCAAAATATAATAGGTTAAACTTGTTGTAGTACTTTTACCATTGGTACCTGTAATGCCGATAATTTTACTATTTCCTTTGTATCTATATGCCAATTCAAACTCACTAATTATAGGAATGTTAGCATTTATAATTTTTTGAACAATAGCAGCCTTATGAGGTATTCCTGGACTTTTCATAACCTCATCTGCATTTAAAATTTTGGCATCGGTGTGGCCTCCTTCTTCAAAATCAATTCCTAAATCAATTAACTCATTTTTATATTTCTCTTTTATCACACCACCATCACTTACAAACACATCATAACCCTTTTGCTTTGCAAGAATAGCAGAGCCAATACCACTTTCGCCACTTCCTAATATGATGATTCTTTTAGTCATTTACTTTAAACTAACAATAGGTTTTATCTTATTTTTAATGTTACTATACTTGCTACAACAAGTAGTATTGTAATAATCCAAAAACGAATAGCAATTTTATTTTCGTGGTATCCCTTTTTTTGATAATGATGATGAATTGGGCTCATTAAGAACAACCTTTTGCCTTCACCAAATTTTTTCTTAGTGTATTTAAAGTAAGAAACTTGCAACATCACACTTAAAGTTTCTATAAAAAACACAGCACAAAAAAGTGGAACTAACAACTCTTTTCTTACAATAATTGCCAAGGATGCAATAATTCCACCAAGTGCTAAGCTTCCTGTATCGCCCATGAAAACTTGTGCAGGATACGCATTATACCATAAGAAGCCAATACAAGCACCAACAAAGGCACCAACAAAAATGGACAACTCACCCAAGTTTGGTATATACATTATGTTTAAATAATCGGCAAAAATGTAATTGCCACTCACATAAATAAATAAACCCAAAGCTGCACCAATTATGGCACACACACCACCTGCCAAACCATCTAAACCGTCTGTTAAATTAGCTCCATTACTTACAGCTGTGATTATAAAAGTTACAATTAAAATGTAAATTATCCATGTGTATTTTTCTGCACCTGGGCCTATCCAACTAATTAACTTACTATAATTAAACTCATGCCCTTTTACAAAAGGAATGGTTGTAATGGGGGTTTTAACTTTTACATAATATCTTTCTTTACCATCAATTACACGCTTTACTACATTGGAATCTTTAGCCAATCTTTCACCTAATTTTAAATCAGTTGATTTATTTAAAACTGATGTTTGAATTTGACGCTCAACTGTTACTGCCTGACTAAAATATAAAGTAAGCCCAATGATAATACCTAACCCAACTTGTCCAACAATTTTAAATATTCCAGCTAAGCCATCACTATCTTTTTTCTTGTACGTTTCTCCTTTTGCCAAAGCTTTTTTCTTACCTTGTATTTTTAAATAATCGTCTAAAAAGCCTATCAAACCTAGCCATACAGTACATAGCACCATTAATCGTATATATACTTTATCTAAATTGGCAAACAATAAAGTAGGCACTAAAATGCTCAGTAATATTATTATACCACCCATTGTTGGTGTACCTTTTTTTTGCATTTGACCTTCTAATCCAAGGTCTCTTACACTTTCTCCAATTTGTTTTTTTTGCAAGAAATCGATAATTTTTCTTCCGTAAACTGTTGCAATAACTAGGGATAGCAAAATGGCCATAGAAATACGAAATGTTTGATACTGAAATAATCCAGCACCAGGAACATCATAATTTTTATCTAGCCAAGTGAATAAATGGTATAACATAATTACTTTTATTTTTCCCTCAAAAAAGGAGTGTTTTTATTGTAACAATTTTTTTAAGATTTCTTTATCGTCAAAAGGATATTTAACTCCATTAATTTCTTGATAATTTTCGTGCCCTTTGCCTGCAACCAATACAATATCTCCTTCATTTGCAAACAATACAGCCGTTTTAATCGCCTCTTTTCTGTCTTGAATTGTTATACTCTTTCTTTTGCCAGCACTATCCAAGCCAACTTCCATTTCTTCTAAAATTACTGCAGGATTTTCGGTTCTAGGATTATCGCTTGTAAGTAAAACTCTATGACTATACTTAGCTGCAATTGCAGCCATTACTGGTCGTTTAGTTTTATCTCTATCTCCACCACAACCCACTACAGTAATTATTTGCTCGTTTCCTTTACTCAATTTTTTAATGGTGCTTAATACATTTTCCAAAGCATCTGGTGTATGTGCATAATCAACTATACCTACTACTTTGTTTTTGCCAATGGTATAGTCAAACCTTCCTGCAGCACCAGCAATATTGCTAAGTGCAACAAGCACTTCTTGAGCATTAACACCTAAACAGGTTGCAGCTCCATAAATAGCCAATAAGTTATAGGCGTTAAACTCACCAATTAAACCAAAATGAACCTCAACATCATTAACTAGCATTTGTAAACCAGTAATGCTGTTGTCTAAAATTTTACCTTTAAAATTGGCAATAGTTTTTAAACTATAGGTATAAATAGTAGCTTTTGTATTTTGTACCATTACTTCACCTCGCTTATCATCAAGATTAGTAATAGCAAAGCTTGTAGCAGATAAGTTGTCGAAAAATTGTTTCTTTACTTTTATGTATTCATCAAAAGTTTTATGATAATCAAGATGGTCGTGAGTAATGTTGCTAAAAATTGCCCCAGCAAATTGTAAGCCAGTAATTCTTTGCTGATGAATAGCATGACTGCTGCATTCCATAAATACATAAGTACAACCAGCATTAACCATTTGTTGCAATAAATGATTTATACTTATTGCATCAGGAGTAGTATGGGTTGAAGGCAAAATAGCATCACCAATTTTATTTTCTACAGTGCTAATTAACCCACAAACAAAACCAAGTTTTGTAAACAAATTAAATAATACAGTTGCTATTGTAGTTTTTCCATTAGTGCCTGTTACCCCAACTAATTTTAAGTTTTGAGATGGATGCTCATAAAAATTACAAGCTATCAAAGCAGCTGCTACTGAAGAATTTTCCACTATTACATAAGAAATATTCTCTTGCAATTGCGTGGGAATTGATTCACAAACTATAGATGTGGCTCCATTATCAATTGCTTTATCAATATGCAAATGCCCATTAGTTTGTACTCCATTAATAGCAATAAACATAAATCCTTTTTCTATTTTCCTTGAATCAATAGAAATACCACTAACAGTGACATTGGAGTCACCATTTATCGCTACTAAAGCTACATTATTTAATATGTTTTTTAACTGCTTCAATTTTATTTAAGTGTTAGAACAATTTTTTCTCCATTATTTATTCTTGTATTTGGAAGAATAGATTGCTGCACAATTTTTCCACTTCCATTAATACTTACTTGCAATCCCATTTGCTCACAAATAAATACAGCATCTTTTGCTGTAAGACCTTGCAACAATGGCATTGAACTTGTTGAAATAATTTTGGATTGAATAATATTTTTTTGACTCAACATTTTTACACTAGCCCAATCTTCATTAGGTTTTGTAATAGAAGTTGCATTTAAATTAAATTTTCTACTCAAAATATCAGCATCATCTATATGCAATGCAAACGATACATTGCTATTGTTTTGCTTAGCATTATTATTTTGTAAATTGCTTTTAGATTTTACATAAGTTGTATAAAGTTTATCGGCAATTTCTTTAAACACTGGACCTGCAACTTTTGCCCCCAAATGCTCTGGTGAATTTTTTTTGTTTACAATTACAACTATGCAAGTGTACTGAGGATTATTGGCAGGAAAATAACCTACAAAGCTTGACTGATAAATTTGGTTTTTATATCCAATTCCTGGCTCTGCAACATAAGATGTTCCTGTTTTGCCTGCAACAAAGTATGGATTATTTTCGAACAAATTTCTTGCAGTTCCAATACTACCATGACAAACACCTAACAAACATTTTTTTGCAAAACTCAAAGTGCTATCACTACAAATTTTTGAATTTAATACTGTTGGAGAAAATTCCTTTACAGTTATTCCTTCATGCTTTATGGCATTTACCAAGTAAGGTTTTACCATTATACCGTTATTGGCTACTGCATTATATAGTGTTAGTGTTTGCAATGGGTTTATAGCAATACTGTAACCAAAACTCATCCACATTAAATCAGTATAATTCCAATTGTTAGTATTTGGTTTATGAACATTGGGCTTACGTTCTCCAACCAAATCAATTCCTGTAAGAGAATCTAGCCTAAAAGCAGAATACTTGCTTACAAAAGCCTTTGGATTACGACCATAATTTGCCCATACCATTTTTGCCATTCCAATATTACTGCTTACTTCAAAAGCTTCTTGAGCTGTAAGTATAGATTTTGAATGCCCATCGGCATCATTTACAATTACCTTATCGCTAAATTTCCATGGCCCATTGCCGATATTTACAATAGTGTTTTCATTAATTTTACCATCTTCTTTTAGAGCTAACAGTGCTGCCAATTTTATGGTGCTTCCTGGCTCAGTTGCATACAAACTATAGTTTTTATTTTCCACGTAGTTGTTAGAAGCTTCGTCAAAACCAAGATTTGATATAGCTTTAATTTTGCCAGTTTTTGTTTCCATTACAATAGCACAACCACTTTGAGCATTGTTGCTATACATTTTATTAAATAAAGCTTGGTGTGTAACTTCTTGAATATACAAATCGAGTGTGGTATAAATATCTTTTCCATTTTCGGTTTCAGTTTCTAATCCATTTTCAATGGGCACTACTGCTCCACCAGCAATAGAACGCACTGTACGCATACCACTTTTACCTTTCAAAACACTATCATAACTTAATTCCAACCCTACTTTAAAGCTATCTCTTGCTAAACCAATAGTTCTAAATGCTAATTGATCAAAAGGATTATAACGCTTATTCTTTGTTTCAATAATAAATCCACTTTTTGTTCTTCCTAAACGAACCAAAGGCATCTCTTTTAGTTGTTTATATTGTTGATAAGAGATTGCTTTTTGCAAAGGGAAATAGGATGTTTTCTTTTGAAACTCCTTTTTTAAAACTTTGGAATAAACCGCTGCTGTGTAATCATTAAACAAATTACTTAAACCGAGTGCTAATGAATCAACATACTTATTAAAAAGTTTGCCTTTATTGACTCTTAAGGCTTCAACTCTAAAATCTATATAAACATCAAATTCTGGAATACTTGTAGAAAGCATTTTGCCATCTTCACTATAAATTGTTCCCCTTTCTGCTAAAACTTCTTGGTTGCGTACATTTAAACTATCGTAAACATGCTTCCATACATTGCCTTGAATTTGTTGTACATAAAACGCCTTTCCCAGTACAACAAAGCACAACACTATTATAGCTATGAATGCTATGTAAACCCTCCATAATATGTCTTTTTTTACATCCAATTTTAGTTATCAGTTTCAATTGTTATCGAATCTCTTTCTATTTCAATGGGCATAGTTGTACTCATTTCCAACCCAAGTTCATTTGCTTTTGCAGCTATAGTTTTTACTTCGCCAGCTTTCATCACTGCAGCTTTACTAGTTTTATACTCAAATTGTAAATCTTTTATTTTAGCTTCAGTTTTATTAATGTTGCGTATGGTTTTATCAGTCCAATGACCATAAGCAATATATATTACAGATAAAAAAGCTATATAAAAGAAGAAAACTAAATTGTTCCCAATCCACGAACTATTGAATAGCTTTACTACACTTTTTTGAGAAGCGTGTGGCACAGATTCATTAGACTTATTATTATTTTCCATTTAATAACTTGGGCAAGTTTTACTAAACCTTACCCATATTTTATAATTTTTGTACTACTCTTAATTTAGCACTTCTACTTCTAGTATTTCGTTGCAATTCTGCTTCGCTAGCTTCTACAGGCTTTTTTGTTAATGCTTTAAAAACCTTTTCTTTACTTCCTATTGCAAAAGGATTTTCCTCTACTTCTTCAAAACTTCCTTCCTTAAAAAAATTCTTAACCAATCTATCCTCCCCACTATGAAATGTAATAATGGCAGCTATCCCACCTTGTTTTAATACTTGAGGCAATTGGCTTAAAAATTCTTTTAGCACGCCCAATTCATCATTAACTTCCATTCTTACAGCCTGAAAAACCTGTGCTAAATATTTATTAGGATTTCCTTTAACAAGAGAGCTAATAAACATTTTAAAATCATTTATAGTATGCAGTTTAACTGACGCCCTTTGCTTTACTATAAATTCTGCTAAAGTTTTTGAATTGGTAACTTGTCCAAATTCCTGAAACATAAATTGCAAATCTTTCTGGCTATATGTTTCTATTACTTGTTTAGCAGTTTTGACTTGACTTGTATCCATTCTCATATCCAATGGCCCATCAAACCTTGTACTAAAGCCTCTTGTACCTACATCAAATTGATGACTACTTACACCCAAATCAGCCAACACTCCATCAACACTATCTATTTTATACAACTTTAAAAATCTTTGTAAGTGTTTAAAGTTGTGTGGCACAAATAGCAATCTATCTTCATCAACAGGAATATTTTGTTCAGCATCTGCATCTTGATCAAAAGCTATCAACCTGCCATCCTTTCCTAATCTTTCTAAAATTCCTTTGCTATGACCACCTCCACCAAATGTTGCATCTACATATATCCCATTTGGCTTAATTTGTAAAGCCTCTAAAACCTCACTATAAAGAACTGGTATATGGTAGTTGGCACTCACTTATTTGTCGTCATTTAAGTTGCCCATTACTTCATTTGCCAAATCGCTAAACTGTTCTGTTGCTGCATCTTCAAAAAACTGCATATATACTTTTTTATCCCACATTTCAAATTTGCCATTGGCGGCAGTTATTATAATGTCTTTAGATAAATCAGCATATTCTTTTAAAGAAGATGGTGTAGTAAGCCTATTACTTGTATCCAACTCTACTTTTGTTGCACCACCCATAAACAAACGCCTAAAGGCTCGTACTTTTGGATCAAAATCGTTTAGTTTATTAATTTTTGCAACCATGGTATCCCAACTTTCTATACTATATAAGGTAAGACATTTTTCAAATCCTCTACTTATTATAAAACTGGTTTGTTGGGCATCGTTTTGCACAAACTGTTTCATTACCCCTTGGGGAAGCACAAAACGACCACGTTGGTCGATAGTACTTTCAAATTCTCCTTGATAATGTAACATGCGTTATAAACAATTAATTATAAAGCAAAATAACCCATTTTTGCCCAAAAATGCCCAAAAAAGCACATTTTAGTTTTTCCACAGCAATGCACATAGCTAAAAGCCTCTACCACAAAGGGTTACAACAAAAATGCACATGAAGCCATGTGCAAAACTCTAAAATAATGTGGAAAATCGCTGCAAGCTAATACAGATATAGCTTATACAAATATTACCAAGCTATTTTATGGTAATGAATATTTTTTTTGAGTAGAAGTTAAAAGTTATTTTAAGAAAATCTTCTCATTACAATGTTGTAAAACTGCTTGGTTGCTATCCCTTTTTCGTCCCAACCCATTTTCACTAAAAGCTCTCTACGAATCCAAGTTTCAGCTTCAGGATAAACAGAAAACGAATTAATGGTTTTAATGCATTTATCGTACATAGCCTCATCGCCTTTAAATAACTCGTTTATAAAAAGGTATTTATCGTTTACACCAATTGCTTTTCGTAAATCTTTAACTGGTGCTTCTTTAATTGCTTGAGCAACTTCTACAACTGGTGTTTTAAAAACATCATTTAAACTTTCTTCATTTTCTAGCATTACATCGTTTAGCTCAAAAACTTGCTTGGATGCAGTAGCTTGGGAAGAAAAAGTAGGCAAAGTTTCGAGCATTTCGTTAAAATTTATTTTACCCTTGGAAGGAAAAAACTCTTCTAATGCATTTGCCAGTATTTGTGTAGGCTTTTGTAACAATGCAGTTTTTGGTGCATCTACAATTGTTTCCTCTTTGTTTTGTAATGGTTGCTTTTCTAAATTTATGTTCGCAGCAATATCTTCTACAGCAACAATTGGTGAAGCTAAGTTTTCAACTGCTTCTACAACTTCAACAGGCTTTATTTCACTAAATTTTTCTAAATATTCTACGTTTACCTTACTTTCAACAACTTCAATGTTTTCAACGGCTTCAACTTTTTCAGCTACACTCACAAATACATAAGGCATTTGCACAGAAACCTTTTGTACAGAAGTGTTTACTGGTGTTCTTAATTCTACAACAAGTAATTCAGCTGTAGATAACAATTGGGCATTTGAAGCATTATTTGACAACTGATGTTGCAATTTTTGAATAAGTGTTTCTATTCTTTCCATAGTATATACTAATTTTGAAAACTGTGTAAATCTAATTATTGGACTTTACAACTACATATAACGAAAAAATTATAAAAAAATTTTAACAATACTTAGAAGATTTTATTAAATGAAAGTTACAGTACACCCATCCAAGCTAAATGGAAACATCAAAGCTCCTACATCTAAAAGTGCTATGCAACGAGCTTGTGCAGCATCGTTATTGGCACAAAAACCTTGCACATTATACAATATTGGTAAAAGCAATGATGATATTGCTGCCCTTGGAATAATAAAAAAAATGGGAGCAACAATTGAATTTAAAGATGATGATACTTTAAAAATAGATAGCAGCAAGGTTGATTTTGAAAAACTAAACGAAAGTAATCTTGAAATTAATTGTGGCGAAAGTGGCCTAAGCATTAGAATGTTTACCCCAATTGCTGCTTTGTTTAACAATACTATACATATTAATGGTGAAGGTAGTTTAACTACAAGACCCATGAATTTTTTCGACGAAATTTTACCACAATTATCAGTAAACGTTAATAGCAATAATGGCAAACTTCCACTCCAAGTAACTGGGCCATTGCAACCAAAAGATATTACTATTGATGGCAGCTTAAGTTCACAATTTTTAACTGGATTGCTTATGGCTTTTGCAAAAGCAATAGAAAAAAGCACTAATAATGAGCCCAAAGCATTTACTATAACAGTTAACGATTTAAAAAGTAAACCTTATATAGATTTAACCTTACAAATAATGCAGCATTTTGACTTAACAACCCCTGTTAATGTTGATTATGAAGAATTTATTTTTGAAAGAAAGCAAATCAATAACAAAGAAACCATTGAATATACAGTTGAAGGAGATTGGAGTGGAGCTGCTTTTTTAATTGTAGCTGCTACAATAGCTGGAAGCATAATAATTGAAGGGATGGATGCCAATAGCACCCAAGCTGATAAAGCCATTTTAAAAGCACTTGATAGTACAGGTGTAAAATACAATTTTGAAGCCAACAACTTACATATTACACAAGCCAATTTACCTTTACCATCTTTTGCTTTTGATGCAACCGATTGCCCCGATTTGTTTCCTCCGCTTGTTGCTTTGGCAAGTTTTTGCAAAGGAACCACAGTTATAAAAGGTGTAAACAGGTTGGCACACAAAGAAAGCAATAGAGGCCTTACACTACAAGAAGAATTTGGAAAGTTAGGCATAGAAATAGCTTTAGAAGGTGATTTTATGAAAATTAAGTCATCACAAAACATAAACGGAGCTACCGTTTATTCTCACCACGACCACAGAATTGCTATGGCTTGTGCAGTTGCAGCTTTAAAAGCAAAGGACAAAATTGTTATTGAAAATGCAGATGCTATAAACAAATCGTATCCAACCTTTTACCAACACTTACAACAACTAGGTGCAACTATTGAAAATCTATGATGCAAGCAATTGTTTATAAAAGTACAGGCAGCTGGTACAAAGTAAAAACAGCCAGCAACGAAAACTTTAATGCACGCATTAAAGGTGTTTTAAAAATTGAAGGCTATACTAGCACAAACCCAATTGCTGTTGGCGATGTAGTTGAAATGGAAATGGAAAATGAGCTAGAAAAAACAACAACCATAACCAATATTCTGCCTCGAAAAAACTATGTAGCAAGGGTTTCGCCACACAACAAACACCAACATCATATTATTGCAAGCAACCTTGACCAAAGTATTTTGTTTGCCACTTTAAAAAACCCAAAAACTTCGCAAGGCTTTATCGATAGGTTTTTAGTAGCCTGCGAAATGCATCATATTCCTGCAATAATTGTATTTAATAAAGCCGATTTGCATGGTTCAAAAGAAACTGAGCAGTTTATTAACTTACAATCTATGTATCAGCAAATTGGATACACTGTATTGCTTACAAGTGTAATGGAAAACAAAGGCTTAGAAAATTTATTTGCCATTTTGCAAAACAAAACAAGCCTACTGAGTGGCCATAGTGGTACAGGTAAAAGTAGCTGCATTAATGCTTTATTCCCTCATCTTCAATTAAGAACTAGCGAAGTAAGCGAATGGAGTGGAAAAGGATTACACACAACCACCTTTGCAGAAATGCACCAACTAAACGAAACATCTAGCATTATTGATACACCAGGAATTAGAGAATTGGGCTTAGTTGATATTAAAAAAGAAGAATTAAGTGGCTATTTCCCCGAAATGAAAAGGCATTTGCAAAATTGTAAATTTAATAATTGCATGCACTTAAATGAGCCCAGTTGTGCTATTAAACAAGCCATTGGCGATGGATTAATTAATTTTGATAGATACCAAAGTTATTATAACATTTTAGAAACTATCCAAACTAAAAGCTGGTAGTTTCTTTGATAAAGCAAACTTTATAAAATGTATGCAAACCGACACTTCAAATAAAAATTTTCAGCTAGCTTTAGAGTTTATACAATTTACCAATCGATCTATTTTTCTTACAGGTAAAGCAGGTACTGGTAAAACCACTTTTTTAAAATACATTAAAGAACATTCCAACAAAAATATTGCTGTAGTTGCACCAACTGGTGTAGCAGCTATAAATGCTGGTGGTGTAACCATTCATTCTTTTTTCCAATTGCCTTTTACCCCTTTTATACCTACTTCAAAAGGGTTTACAGATGTGGGCGAAAACGTTACCAACAAACATCAACTTCTAGCAAAAGTTAAATTAGCAAAACAAAGAATTGAAATTATTCAAAAACTGGAAGTGTTGGTAATTGATGAAATTAGTATGGTACGTGCCGATGTGTTAGATGCTTTGGACACAGTTTTAAAACATTACAGAAACCAGCATAGCAAACCATTTGGTGGACTTCAGGTTGTTTTTATTGGCGATATGTTTCAGTTGCCACCAGTTGCACCCCAACAAGATTGGCAAATTTTAAGCAAGTATTACAATAGCCCTTATTTTTTTGATAGCGTAGTGGTAAAAGAAATGGAACCTGCCTATGTAGAGTTGGATAAAATTTATAGGCAAGCCGATGAGCATTTTATACATCTATTAAACAAAATAAGAAACAACGAATTAGATGAAGATGCACATGAAATGCTGCAGAATCTTTATCAACCAAATTTTGAGCCAGTAAACAATAGTGGCTTTATTACCTTAACAACTCACAACTCAAGAGCAGATAGTATAAACAATGAAGCCCTACAAGCCATAAATAGTGTTTCTTATTTTTTTAAAGCAACTATTGATGGCGACTTTAACGAAAGAATGTATCCAATAGAAGAAGTATTGGAATTTAAATTAGGTGCACAAGTAATGTTTATTAAAAATGACCTTGATAAAGCTAAACGATACTTTAATGGAAAAATTGGCACTATAAAAACAATTAGTGACGATGAAATTTGGGTACAATGCAACAACGACGAGCCCTTAATTAAAGTAGAAAAATACAGATGGGAAAATATTACCTACGAACATAACACCAAAAAAAACACCATTGAAGAAGATGTAATTGGCACTTTTATTCAATATCCATTGCGTTTAGCCTGGGCTATTACCATACACAAAAGTCAAGGCTTAACCTTTGATAAAGCCATTATTGATGCTGGCAATGCTTTTGCAACAGGGCAAGTATATGTAGCACTGAGTAGATGTAGATCTATGGATGGCATTGTATTGCTAAGTAAAATTACAAGTGGTAGTTTACACGCCAATCAGCATATTCTTACATTTAGCAAACAACAAAATAAACATCAATTAGAAACAAGTTTACTTTTCGAAAAACAATTACATCAATGCAATGTACTATCTTCTTTGTTTAATTTCGATAATGAAATATTGCTTTTACAAAAGCTTACTTCGCTAGTAAAAGAAAATCACGCCACTTTTAACAGCAGTGCTATTTTATTTGTAGAAAACATACAATCAAAACTCGATCAATATCAAAAATTTGGGAAACAGTTTTCTGCAGAAATGGAGAAGTTGCAAATAGGAAACACACTCCCAGAAAACAATGAAGCATTGCAAGCAAGATTTACAAAAGCGGCTGCATGGTATTATAAGGAATTGAGTGCTTATGCCGATAATTTACTTACCTCAACTGCATTAACTAATAACAAAGAAGTAGCCAAGCAGTACGATAATTTATTGAAAGAAATGTACACATCAATAGCACTATCTACTCACATTTTTGAAGCTTTAGAAAAGGGCTTTAACTACAACATATATCAGGAAGCCAAACGAGGTTTTATGGCTACAAGCCTTACCATTACTGCAAATGCTAAAGGAAATTCAACTGGGTTTAAACATGCTACACATCCTATATTATACAATGAGTTAAAAAATTATAGAGATGATTATGCCGAGCAAATGAACGAACAAACCTTTATGGTTTTAGGCAACAAAACCCTTGATGAATTGGCCACTTATTTGCCAAAAACAAAACAAGATTTAGAGCAAATTACTGGCTTTGGCAAAACAAAAATTAAGCAGTTTGGTAGTATTTTTTTACAAATGATAAACCACTATTGCGAAGAAAATAATGTAGAAACTTTAATACATACCAAATTACAAACAAAAAAGCCTGTTGAGGCAAAAAAAGCTGATAAACCCAACACCTACGAAGAAAGTTATAAGCTATTTAAAGAAAACAAAACCATTAACCAAATTGCAACGGAAAGAAACTTAAAGCCCGAAACCATACAAAGCCATCTTGGAAAATTTGTAAGAAGTGGGGAAATTGCAATAACAGAGCTTATGCCTTTAGAAAAAGCCACTACAGTTATAAATGCATTAAAAGATTTCGACAAAACACTTGGTATTACACCAATTCAAGCTAAGTTAGGGAATGAATATAGCTTTGGAGAAATAAGATTGGTTTTACTACACATAGAATTTGTAAAAGAAAGGGAGGAAAGCAAATAATTAATGCTTGTACCATAAAATAATATAGTTTAAAACAAAGCGAAACCTTGTTAATTAACCATTACTCCCCATTACATGATTTTAATCATGTTTTTGTGTAATAGAAATGTCACAAAAAAATCTACAATAGTCGTTTGACAATTCCATTACAAATCTTCATCTTTCCAAAGCAACTTTTGCATTGCAAATGAAAAAAACATTTCTACTTCATCTTATAACTCTTATTAGTATTAATTGTGTAGCCCAAGAAATTGATTCGGTTAACGCCAATTTAAATGAAGTTGTTGTTACAGCCACTCGAACTCAACGTAAGCTTAGCAATGTTGCTGTGCCAGTAACCATTATTTCTAAAAAAAGCATAGCACAAGCTGCTTCTTTAAGACTTAATGATATACTTAGCGAGCAAGCTGGCCTGTTTATGACTAGTGGCTTTGGTACTGGTGTTCAAATGCAAGGTTTAAATCCAGACTATACCATGATTCTACTAAATGGAGAACCATTAATTGGTCGTACAAGTGGTGTGTTAGATTTAAATAGAATTACAGTAGGCAATATTAAAAAAATTGAGATTGTAAAAGGACCTTCGAGCAGTTTGTATGGCAGTGAAGCAATGGCTGGTGTTATTAACATCATTACAGAAGAGCCTATAAACAAAAGCTTTAACACCAATTTACGATATGGCACGTACAACACTTTTGATGCTAGTGTAAATGGTAGTATTAAAATAAAAAAGCTTACCGCTAATGCATTTATAAATACTTATAAAACTGATGGGTTTAGTATTCGACCATTTAGCACAGAACGTACTGTTGCTCCATTGTGGCGTTTAACCAATCAAATTCAACTCAATTATCCCTTTACAAACAAAACAAAACTCAGCATTATTGCAAGGTACAATTACGAACACATCAACAATAAAATTGCAGTAAGCAATACTGGTGGAACCATTATTTCTGATGGCAAAGAAGTACATAACGATTACAATATAAATCCTGTATTAGTACATCAATTCAACAAAAAAATTCAAACCCAAATTAGAACTTACTTTAGCAGCTTTAACAGCTTACAAACTCTACAAACCAATAGCAGTTTACAATACAGAGATTATTTTGCTCAACAATTTTATAGAGTTGAAAACCAAACAGACATAAACACATCTGACAAAACAACTATTACTTTGGGTGCAGGTTATGTTCACGAAATTGTTAATAGTAATAGATACGATAACGAAAAAAACAACAAAACCAACACTATTCACTACTACTTTTCTCAAGCAGAGTTTAAACCAATAAATAAGCTTACTGTAATTACTGGTTTGCGATACGATGCTAACAGTGTTTTTGCAGGAGCCTTTTCTCCAAAATTGGCATTACAATATGAAGCAAGTAAAAAACTATCTTTGCAAGCTAGTATTGGCAGAGGTTTTAAAGCTCCTGATTTTAGGCAACTTTATTTAAATTTTACCAATACAGCAGCAGGCAGTTACAGTGTTTTTGGTGCAATTGAAGCTACAACACAAATAAATCAATTAAACAATCTTGGACTAATACAAAGTATAGAGGCCGACTTTAATAAACTTGGAAATTTGCAACCAGAAACTAGTACAGGAATTAACATTGGTGGCAAATTCAAACCAAATGAAAAGCTAAATGTTGCTTTCAATGCATTTAGAAATGACATTGAAAACATGATTGACACTAGAATAATTGCTTATCACAAATCAGGTGCACAAATTTTTAGTTACTTAAATATTAACAAGGCCTACACACAAGGATTTGACATTAATACTGATTATCAAATCAGCAACAAAATTAAGCTTTCTGCTGGCTACCAATATTTACAAACTGGCGATAAAAATCAAATTGAACAAATAGAAAAAGGATTAGTTTTTACCAAAGATGCTAATGGAGTTGCTCGTAGAATGCTAATAAGTGAGTACGTAGGATTGCCTAACAGAAGTACCCACATGGGAAACTTAAAAATAATATATCAAAACAAAACTTTTTTTATAAATGCAAGAGCCATTTATCGAAGTAATTGGGCAGTAGGCGATAAAGATGGGAATGGAATGTTTAACGACAATGATGAGTTTGCAAAAGGCTTTGTACAAATGAACTTATCAATTGGTAATGATTTTAAAAATGGAGTTGGAATTCAAATTGGTTGTGATAATTTGAGTAACTATACAGATGCATTGAATTTGCCCAATCTTCCTGGTAGAATATTTTTTGCAACATTAAAATATCAAATAAAAAAAACAAACAAATAATATATAAACAATGAAAAATTTTAGAAAAAACTTTGTAGCAATTTTAGCTGTTGTAGCACTTGCAAGCTGTACTAAAGAAGATACTACCACGCCAATAGACACTACAAACAATGGAAGCTTTAAAGTATTTACAATTGGAAACATCACCACAGTACAAAATTTAATAGCAGATACCATAATTGGATTTACTCCTATTGGTCAACCTTATGGAGCCAATAAATTTACATTTTACAGTATTGTAAATAATGCCATAGTACCTAGTACAGATAGTGCATCAAATAGATGGGATATTGCATTTAAGGGTTCACTTATTATTGTAAACAATGGCACTAGTGGCCCTGGCAATGGTGGTGCATTTGTACAAGTTGGATTGTTTAATGAAATTGCTCAAGTAAGTAACGACTCTACCATACGCGTAGATAATGCTCCAAATTATGCCATCCAATTTGGCTCTAATAGAGCATGGTACACTTACAATTCAACGGCAAATTTAATAACACCAATACCAGGCAGAACTTTAATCATTAGAACTGCAAATGGAAATTTCGCTAAGGTTGAAATATTAAACTATTACAAAGGAGGCACCACTCCTTCAGTTTCAGCAAGTGACGATGTAAAAATTCGCCAACAACGTTATTATACATTTAGATACACTTACCAATCTAATGGAACAAAGGTTTTTCCCTAATAAATAAAAATATTTTGCAGTGTAAATTTGGTTATTAATACAACTCACCTATTTTTGCACTCCAAAATTCAGGATTGGGTTATTGTGTAATGGTAGCACTACAGTTTTTGGTTCTGTCTGTCTTGGTTCGAATCCAGGTAACCCAACAAACTTTAATTGGGAACAATTGGTAAACAAATCCAGTTGTTCCCAATTTTCATTTACATACATTTGTATTAACTTAAAAGCAAATCTATAAATGGAAGATATAAATAAAGAAAAGTTGCCTAAGCATATTGCCATAATAATGGATGGCAATGGAAGATGGGCCGAGGAGCAAGGGCAAGATAGATTGTTTGGACATTTTCATGGGGTAGAAAGTGTACGAAATATTGTAGAAGGTGCAGCAGAAATTGGGATAAAATACCTCACTTTGTATGCTTTTAGTACCGAAAATTGGGATAGACCAAAACTTGAAGTAGATGGTTTGATGACTTTGCTAGTTGATACTATTAGAAAAGAGGTTCCTGTACTTAATAAAAACAACATAAAACTTCATGTAATTGGAGATTTAGAGATGTTGCCAGATTTTGCAAAAGTTGAACTTACTGAAGCCTTAGAATTAACATCAGGAAACTCTGGATTAAATTTAATAATGGCATTAAGCTATAGCAGTAGATGGGAGTTGGTTAATGCAGTAAAAAATATTGGTTTGGATGTTCAAAATGGCAAGCTAAATGCAAATGAAATTAACCAAGATACATTGCAACAGTATTTAAGTACAAGCAATTTTCCTGATCCTGAATTAATGATTCGCACAAGTGGAGAATACAGAATTAGCAACTTTTTGCTGTATCAATTGGCTTACGCCGAATTGTATTTTACAAACACACGCTGGCCTGAATTTAGAAAAGAAAATTTATATGAAGCCATTTTAGATTTCCAAAACAGAGAACGAAGGTTTGGAAAAACTGGTAAACAAATTAAATTAGAATCAAATAACTAAAACAAAAAAGCAGTTGAAATTTCAACTGCTTTTTTGTTTATAATATCTTTTATTTACTTAATTATGGTCTTAAAACACCATTTAAAATATGTAATACGCCGTTAGTTCCTAAGAAATCTTGAGCTAAAAAAGTAACGTCACTTGTATTTCCTGGGCCTCTTAAAGCTGCTCCATTATTAGATACAGTCAATTGTCTGCCAGCCAATGCAGTTTGATTGGTTTTTCCATTTACAAAATCGTTATTAAACAAACGAACACTAGTAAAGTAATGAACTCTTAAAGTATTAGTAAGTGTAGCAATTGGCATACTTGTAATAGTGGCAGCATCCAAACCTGCAGCTGTCATGGCAGCATCATTAGGTGCTAAAACTGTAAATACACTTGTAGTATTAAGTTGAGTCATCAATCCAGCTCTTGTCATAGCTTGCATAAATAAAGTATGTTGGCCAGTACGCATAAGCATAGCTTGTATTGTGCCTGTAAACAATGGAGGTATATTACCTCTTTCTAACACATGCACTACCCCATTAGAAACTCGGTTATCTCTACTAATAATTTTACTGCCATTAATAAAATTTTCAGTTCCTTTCATACCAATATAAGCCAACCCTGTTGAAGTTGCACCTAATTGTGTAGATCTTGGAATGCTATTTCTTGTAATCA